>JALXAQ010000252.1 GCA_026991885.1 Thiotrichaceae bacterium | reverse complement strand
GTGAAATACCCTATAACTACACCTCCTTTTCTGATCGTGAAATCGTCATACGCCTATTAGGCGAAGCCCAATGGCAGATTTTAAATGAGCTACGTGGACAACGCCGCACTGGGCGCTCGGCACGAATGTTATTTGAAGTCTTAGGCGACATCTGGGTTATACAACGTAACCCCTTCATTCAAGACGACTTATTAGCGAATAAAAAGCGTCGAGCCTCTCTGATTCATGCCCTCTCTCATCGTTTGACGCAAATTGAAAATCGTGCCGATGGCAATCAACTCGCCTTGCAATTGCTTGCCGCTGCCCGTGAATCCGTCAAAACCTTTGAACAATGGTTAGCCCATCAAAATCAATTTCGTCGCACTGTCTTTAAACGCTTAGCCCAAGTGACACCTAAAGACAATATTTGTTTTGATGGCTTATCACGAGTCTCGCATGTCACTGATGCCACTGACTGGCGGGTTGAATATCCATTTGTGGTGATTTTTCCCGACACAGAATCAGAAATCGCCGCCCTAGTCGCCGCTTGTATTGAATTAAAATTAACCATTATTCCACGCGGTGGTGGTACCGGTTATACCGGCAGCGCAATCCCTTTACAGCCTCATAGTGCTGTTATTAATACTGAAAAATTGGAAAGTTTAGGCGACATTCAAGCGATTGATGGCTCAAACAAAAAAATTCGAGTCGAAGCTGGCGTAGTGACGCAGCGTGTCGCTGAAAAAGCGGCAACCCAAAATTGTATTTTTGCCGTTGATCCTACCTCTCAAAATGCCTCAACGATTGGCGGCAATATTGCCATGAATGCCGGCGGCAAAAAAGCGGTGCAATGGGGTACGACTTTAGATAATCTACTCTCATGGCGACTCGTCACACCCGATGCCCAATGGCTAGAAGTCGAACGAATAAATCATAATTGGGGCAAAATTCAAGCCACTGACATAGCTGAATTTAGGCTCACTCGCTATCAAGCCGATGGCAAAACACTTGTCGGTGAGCCAGAAATATTACGCATTCCGGGTAACCAAATACGCAAACAGGGCTTAGGTAAAGATGTCACCAACAAATTTTTAGGCGGATTGCCCGCCATCCAAAAAGAAGGCTGTGATGGTTTAATCACTTCTGCCGAATTTATTTTGCACCCCAAATCGAAATATCTTCGCACGGTTTGCTTAGAATTTTTTGGCAGCGACTTAAAAAAAGCAGTGCCCGCGATTGTGGAAACCAAAGCCTATTTGGATAAGCAAGCCAATATATTATTAACCGGCATGGAACATTTAGATGAACGCTATCTCCGTGCCGTCAAATATAGCACCAAAGCGGCTCGCCATGAATTGCCTAAAATGTTGCTATTGATTGACATCGCTGGAGATGATGAAAAAGCCGTGGCAGCCGCCGCTTCCCAAGTCGTGCGTTTAGCTAATGCGCGTGAAGCTGAGGGTTTTATTGCCGTGACACCCGAAGCGCGACAATTATTTTGGCAAGATCGCGCTCGCACCGCCGCCATTGCAGCACATACCAATGCCTTTAAAATCAATGAAGATGTTGTCATCCCCTTAGAGCGTTTGGCTGATTATAACGATGAAATTGAGCGCATTAATATTGAACAATCCACCGCGAATAAATTGCGAATCATTGCAGCCCTACAAGATTATCTCAATTCGCCCCAATTTAAAACGGATGTCAAAGGCAATAGTCAAGAAAATGACGCGATTATTGAAGCCAAAAAGCAAGCGGCGCAAACGCATTTAGAGCAAGTACGTGACATCTGGCAAACGTTGATGGATAAACTGGATGCGCCTAGCCACACGATTAAGACTTTAAATTCCGATGAAAAATTTGCGCCTGAAGAAAGCGTATTTAGCCTATTACAACGGCGGCGCCTACGCATTTCATATCGGCAAGCCGTGGCAAAACCCCTCAAGGAAATTTTTCTAGGTGGCAATTTAGCGGCGGTACGCCAAAAAATCGAACAGATTCATGCCACGATTCGCACCAGCCGTTTATTTGTCGCCTTACACATGCACGCGGGCGATGGCAATGTTCATACCAATATCCCCGTTTTTTCAAATGATTATGACATGCTCCAAGAAGCGGATCGCTTAGTGGCACGCATTATGAAAGTCGTCAAAAAACTGGGTGGCGTGATTTCGGGAGAACATGGCATTGGGATGACTAAATTACAATTTCTCGCGCCTGAAGCGGTGGATGCTTTTGTGACTTATAAGCAAAAAATTGATCCCAATGGACATTTTAATCAAAACAAGCTGTTACCGGGTGCTGACTTACAACAGGCTTATACGCCCTCTTTGCGCTTATTAGAACAAGAAGCGTTGATATTAGAAGCCAGTGAATTAGGCGATTTAAATACGGCTATCAAAGACTGTCTCCGTTGTGGCAAATGCAAATCTGTGTGTACTACGCATGTACCGCGAGCCAATTTATTATATTCGCCACGTAATAAAATTTTGGCGACGGGTTTGATGATTGAAGCTTTTTTATATGAAGAACAAACGCGGCGCGGGATTTCTTTGCGCCATTTTGAGGAAATGAATGATGTGGCGGATCATTGTACGGTTTGTCATCGCTGCTTAACGCCTTGCCCGGTGAATATTGATTTTGGCGAAGTCACTATCAAAATGCGGCGCATTCTCAAAAATTATGGTAAGCGCAACTTCAATCTAATAAAATGGGCATCCCTACAATTTTTAAATGTTACTACGCCTTTAACGATTAAAGTCATGCGTAAAGGGATGCTGCAATGGGGTTATCTGGCACAACGCTTAGCCTATCGAATGGCTAAACCCCTACTGAACGACAAAAAACGCCCCAAGGCGACGACGGGCAAAATGGCGATTCCCGCCCAAGTGATTAACTTTGTCAAAAAACCGATGCCCAGCGATTTACCGAAACAACCGATGCGAGCCTTATTGGGTTTAGAAGATGATACGATAGTGCCGATTGTGCGCGATGTAGCAAAAGTCAATCAAAACAGCGAAGCGGTTTTTTATTTTCCCGGCTGCGGCTCAGAACGCTTATTCAGTCAAATTGGCTTAGCCACCCTCGCCATGCTGTATGAACTGGGCACTGAAACGGTTTTATCCCCTGGCTATTTGTGTTGTGGCTATCCGCAAAATGCTAATGGAGATACAGGCAAACAAATTTCCATCGCCAATCAAGTGCTATTTCACCGCGTGGCTAATACTTTGAATTATCTGGATATTAAAACCGTTATTCTATCTTGTGGCACTTGTATGGATCAATTGCTGAATTACCAATTTCAACAAATTTTCCCCGGCTGCCGTTTGCTGGACATCCATGAATATTTGATGGAAAAAGGGCTTTCTTTAGATAATGGAGAGAAATACCTCTATCACGATCCTTGCCATACGCCAATGAAAACTTATCCACCACTACAAGTCGCCTCTCAATTGATGGGTGAAGATGTCTTATTATCAGATCGTTGCTGTGGAGAAGCGGGTACTTTTGCAGTAGCCCGCCCTGATATTGCGACTCAAGTGCGTTTTCGCAAACAGGAAGAATTACAAGAAGGCGTGAATTCATGCCAACCCGCCAAAGTGCTGACGAGTTGCCCTGCGTGTTTGCAAGGATTATCACGTTATCGGGATGATATTGGGGTTGAAAGTGATTATATTGTGGTGGAATTGGCTCGGAAACGTTTGGGAGAAAAATGGCAAACGGCGTTTTTGGAGAAGGTTAATCGGGGTGGGATTGAAAGGGTTTTGCTTTAGAGGTTTTATAATAGCTTGACTTATTAGACTTGTACTCTACTATAATAACGCCTAATAATATTGTATGTTAATGAACGTAAAACAAGATCATTCCGCTTATCTACCTGAAGCGGTATGTACCTTGGAAAATCCCCAGTCGGATATTCCTCGTATAGCCAAAGAGCATAATTTATTGAAGCAAATAGAGGCTTCATCTCAACAGATACCCACGACACATAACCTCTTTCAAACTGATGCACGTAAGCTATCTTTCATCTCTGATGAATCGGTTCATCTTGTGGTGACATCTCCTCCCTATTGGACGTTGAAAAAATATCGTGTTCATGAAAATCAGCTCGGAAACATTGAAGATTATGAACAGTTTCTGAGGGAACTCGATAAGGTATGGAAACATTGTTACCGGGTATTGGTGCCCGGTGGGAGGTTAGTCTGTGTGGTGGGTGATGTCTGTCTCTCAAGGCGCAAGAACAAAGGAAGGCATACGGTTGTGCCCCTTCATGCCTCCATTCAAGATCATTGTAGAAAGATAGGTTATGACAATCTTTCACCTATTATCTGGTACAAGATTGCTAATGCTCAATATGAATCTAATAGGAATGGTGCGGGTTTTCTTGGAAAACCTTATGAACCCAATGGTGTTATCAAGAATGATATTGAATTTATTTTAATGGAACGTAAGCACGGTGCTTACAGAAAACCATCGGTGGCAACCCGTGTGCTTTCCATCATATCAGACAAAAATCATAAGCAATGGTTTCAATCTATTTGGGCTGGTGTAACAGGGGCTTCTACTCATAAGCATCCGGCACCCTACCCGGAAGAACTCGCAGAACGTTTGATTAGAATGTTCTCTTTTGTGGGTGATACGGTTTTAGATCCGTTCATGGGTACGGGTACAACAACGGTTGCCGCTGCCAAATGGGGGAGGAATAGCATAGGGATAGAACTTGAGCCATACTATTTTCAATTGGCAGAACAGCGTATTTACAAAGAGACCAGTTCTTTGTTTTCCCATGCGGCAGTTAATGCAACAATCAATCAATAAAAAATGATTATGGATTATTCAGATAACGTAGCCCAAGCCGTTAAACACTTTTGGCGAACCAGACTAAAACAAGATAAAAACCAAGGTTCAACCACTGGTGTTAGGGATGCTGGTAATAGAAGCTCAGTAACGGGTGGCGCACAACTTGATGGTTTTATTCACTTGCTGGCATCCATTCTTGAAGAGGCTGGATTGAAAGAGCATTCAATTTACACCAAGAAAACCGTTTTACCGGGATATTTCAGACCGACAAAAGATTGGGACTTGGTTGCTGTCGTAGAGGGTGAATTATTGGCTAGCATTGAATTCAAATCCCATGTTGGGCCATCATTCGGCAACAATTTCAACAACCGTGTTGAGGAAGCTTTAGGAAGTGCTACCGATATATGGACAGCATACCGTGAAGGGGCATTCAAACCTTATCAAAAACCTTGGTTGGGATGGTTAATGTTGTTGGAAGATACCGAGAAATCACAATCACCTGTACGGGTATCAGAGCCACATTTTGAAGTTTTTAAAGAATTTAAAAACGCATCCTATGCCAAACGGTATGAATTATTTTGTGAACGTTTGGTACGTGAACGCTTGTATGATGCAAGCTGTTTGCTGTTATCCGATAGGGATAATGGACAGAATGGAGGATACTCAGAACCTAATGCAGAAGTGAATTTAAAAAAATTTGCCACTTCTTTAAGCGCACATGCCATTGCATTTGTTAAGATGCGTGAATGAGAAAACGGCCACTCAAGTGCGTGTAAGCGCAAAACTGCTGCTCAACATTGAGGTAGCGAGTGTAGGGTGCGTCCCACGCACAAATAAAGACACCTCATTAATGATTATGGTGCCGATGACGGTGCGTAGGACGCACCCTACGCTTGCTTAATATCGGAGGCGTGTGCTAGAAACTTGAGGACTCGTTAATCAATTTGTCTTTGACATGTCACATGAGAGCAGTTAAACTGGTAAGTTTTTTTTTTCGAGGTCAATATGGATTATTAATTTTAGAGCATCTGGGCAATATTAAGGAATATTAACCTGTTATGTCTGATAATAAATAATTAAATAAGGAATACTTGTTGACAACGCGCTAAAGCTGTATATAATTGACTCAGCTTGAATGTACGTCTCATATTTATGCACACCACTTTGATGTCCGGTTTTTTTCTCATCATGTTTTTCATAAGTAATAGCAACACTTCTAGCAAAATCGCCTTTCAAAAGGTTTCAATTATTATTCAATTAATTAGGATATAATTATGTCTACTACTACCGGCACCGTTAAATGGTTCAACGAATCCAAAGGTTTTGGCTTTATCGAGCAAGAATCTGGTCCCGACGTATTTGCCCATTTTAGCGCTATCTCTGGCTCAGGTTTCAAAACCTTGGCTGAAGGCCAGAAGGTCGAATTCACTGTGACTCAAGGTCCAAAAGGTCCCCAGGCAGAGAATATCGTAGCTGTCTAATTTGTTGGCAATCTGGCTTGCTATGAAATGCAGGCCATACTTTGGTGAAAGGGCGGGCCTTTGGTGGTCTTGCCCTTTTTTTTTCCACACAGGACAATCACTTTGAGCCAAGTCGCATTTTCATCCCTTAAGCTACATCCTGCCCTGCTTAAAAATATTTCTTCTCTTGGTTATCAGGCCATGACACCCATACAGGCGCAGAGTCTGCCCTACATTCTCGATGGTAAAGATGTCATTGCTCAGGGCAAAACCGGGTCGGGAAAAACGGCTGCGTTCGGTCTGGGATTGCTGGAAAAGCTCAATGTCAAGCGGTTTCGCGTGCAATCATTGGTACTTTGTCCTACCCGGGAATTGGCCGATCAGGTGGCGAAAGAAATTCGTAAACTGGGGCGCTCTATTCATAACATTAAGGTGCTAACCCTTTGCGGTGGTATGCCGTTCGCTCCTCAGATGGGCTCGCTGGAACACGGTGCTCATATCATTGTGGGGACGCCGGGACGGGTTGAAGATCATCTGCGTAAAGGCACGCTGAGGTTGGAGAGTTTGGGTACTTTTGTGCTTGATGAAGGAGATCGTATGCTTGATATGGGCTTTCAGTCTGCGCTGGATGCCATCATTGAGCATGTACCGGCTAAGCGTCAGACTTTGTTGTTTAGCGCGACTTTTCCTGATCAAATTCGGTCCATTGCTAAGCGCATCATGAGTCGTCCGGTGATGGTACAAGTGGCCTCGACCCATGATAGTGCCACTATTCAGCAGCTTTTGTATAAGGTTGATGATAATCAAGAGCGTTTAACGGTGGTGCGCTTGTTGCTTTTACATTATCGCCCCGAATCGGCAGTGGTGTTCTGCAATACTAAACGGGAATCCCAGGCGGTGGCTGATGAGCTATGCCGCCACGGTTTTAGTACGTTAGCATTGCATGGTGATTTGGAACAAAGAGATCGCGATCAAACTCTGGTGCGATTTGCGAATAAAAGTGTGTCTGTGCTGGTTGCGACTGATGTGGCGGCTCGCGGTTTGGATATTGATGCGCTAGATGCGGTAATCAATTATCACATCGCTCACGAGACTGAGCTGCATGTTCATCGTATCGGGCGTACAGGGCGAGCTGGTAGCAAGGGCATTGCTTATAGTTTGTATAACGAAAAAGAAAGTTATAAGATCGCCCGATTGGAGGAGTATCTTAATCAGTCTATTGAGACGGCGCCCTTGCCACCCGTCAGTTTGTTGGAAAAGCCGGCTTATAATCCGCCGATGGCGACTTTACAAATTGATGGCGGCAAAAGGCAAAAAGTGAGACCAGGCGATATTCTGGGGGCGCTCACTGGGGAAAACGGGATTGCTGGAAAAGAGGTTGGAAAAATTGATATTTTTGATAATTGGGCTTATGTGGCAGTCAGTCGGGACGCTGGTAAACGGGCTCTCAAAAAATTGGGAGAAGGTAAGTTGAAGGGGCGTTCGTTTCGGGTGAGGCGAATAGGAGTGGCATGATATGAAAATATGGGTAGATGCAGATGCTTGCCCTGTGTCTCATAAAAAGATTTTGTTTAGGGCGGCTGAGCGTACTGGGGTGCAGGTGACGCTTGTGGCTAATCAGTTTATACGTGTACCGCGCTATATTAAATTTATTCAAGTCAATTCTGGTTTTGATGTGGCTGATAATGAGATAGTTAAAAGGGTTGGTGTTGGTGATCTTGTCATCACAAGTGATATTCCTTTGGCGGCGGAAGTGGTTGATAAAGGTGGTTATGCTTTGGATCCTCGCGGCGAGTTGTATTCTGTTGAGAATATTAAGGCTCGTCTAAATATGAGAAATTTTATGGAGACTTTACGATCTAGCGGAATTGATACCGGTGGTCCGTCGGCGCTAACCCAAAGAGATCGGCAATCTTTTGCGAGTCAGTTGGATAAATTTTTATCTATGAGTTGAGCCATGTCAGTCAATATTACCAGTTGTTTCGGGAATGGAGCGGAGCGGATTTCCCGAAACAAAGCCTAAGAAAAACCTTGAATCGCTGATTTACTTCGTTACTTCGTTTGACTGATTACGCTGATTGCACGGATTTAAATCAAAAACCTTGAATCGCTGATTTTACTGATTACGCTGATTGCACGGATTTAAAATCAAAAACAAAAAACCTTGAATCGCTGATTTTACTGATTACGCTGATTGCACGGATTTAAAACAAAAACCTTGAATCGCTGATTAGACGGATTACGCCGATTGCGCGGATTTAAAATCAAAAACAAAAACCAAAAACCTTGAATCGCTGATTAGACGGATTACGCCGATTGCGCGGATTTAAAATCAAAAACAAAACCAAAAACCTTGATACGAAGTAACGGAGCTGGCGACGTTCATCGCTGATTTACTTCGTTACTTCGTTTGACTGATTACGCTGATTGCACGGATTTCAAATCAAAAACCGATTAAAACCGATTTAAAACCGATTAAAAATTTGCTATAATTGATCGCGTTTATCATCAGGGTGTGGTAAAAAAACATCAATTCTAAGAGCCTTATCAAGGTATTTGATAAATACCCTGTTGGTAACAGGGTTTAGGTTGTTTGTTTGGGTTGTTTATTTTTTTTTGATTTTGGTTTTAAATCAGCGCAATCAGCGTAATCAGTCAAACGAAGTAACGAAGTAAATCAGCGATGAACGTCGCCAGCTCCGTTACTTCGTATCAAGGTTTTTGATTTTAAATCAGCGCAATCAGCGTAATCAGTTAAACGAAGTAACGAAGTAAATCAGCGATGAACGTCGCCAGCTCCGTTACTTCGTATCAAGGTTTTTGGTTTTAAATCAGCGCAATCAGCGTAATCAGTTAAACGAAGTAACGAAGTAAATCAGCGATGAACGTCGCCAGCTCCGTTACTTCGTATCAAGGTTTTTGGTTTTAAATCAGCGTAATCAGCGTAATCAGTTAAATCAGCGATTCAAGGTTTTTTGTTTTAAATCAGCGCAATCAGCGTAATCAGTTAAACGAAGTAACGAAGTAAATCAGCGATGAACGTCGCCAACTCCGTTACTTCGTATCAAGGTTTTTGATTTTAAATCAGCGCAATCTGTTAAACTTAAAGGAGAACAAAATTGTCAAATTTACTACACTCAGACATTACCCGAAAAATTATCGGTAGTGCTATGCGTGTCCACTCATCTTTAGGTAATGGTTTCCAAGAAGTCATTTATCAACGCGCCCTCTTTTTGGAATTTCAAGAAATCGGATTAAATTTCAATAGAGAATTGGAAATGGAAGTCTATTATAAAAACCATTCTAACCCTATCGGAAAACGACGGGTAGATTTTTTAGTAGAAAATCTTGTCATTGTCGAAATAAAAGCAGTTACACAAATGAAGCCGGAATATGAAGCCCAAATTATCAACTATCTGAAAGCCTATAAGAAAGAAGTCGGATTATTGATAAATTTTGGTATGAACAGTCTCGAACATAAACGATTTGTTTGGACAGTAAATAAAACCTTGAATCGCTGATTTGACTGATTACGCTGATTGCACGGATTTAAAATCAAAAACCTTGAATCGCTGATTAGACGGATTACGCCGATTGCGCGGATTTAAAATCAAAAACCGATTAAAACCGATTTAAAACCGATTAAAAATTTGCTATAATTGATCGCGTTTATCATCAGGGTGTGGTAAAAAAAACATCAATTATAAGAGCCTTATCAAGGGTTTGGGTTGTTTGTTTGGGTTGTTTATTTTTTTTTTTTTGATTTTTGTTTTAAATCAGCGCAATCAGCGTAATCAGTTAAATCAGCGATTCAAGGTTTTTTGTTTTAAATCAGCGCAATCAGCGTAATCAGTTAAATCAG
>JALXAQ010000251.1 GCA_026991885.1 Thiotrichaceae bacterium | reverse complement strand
AATGTGGGTGAGAGTTGTATTTATTAAATATAATAATCATAATTAAATATGACTGTCAAGCTTTTAGTGCCATGCGACAAAATTCCTTTAAAATAAACCATAAATTTCTATAAAAACGATGAAGGTAATTAATAGTTCTGCACTTGAATTTAAAGGCAATCTGTTAACATTAATGGTTTTGCATTTATTTGAGAGTGATACTGAAATAATCGCAGAACAATTAGCCGAAAAAATCTCTAAAGCACCGAGTTTTTTTCAGCATGCCCCAATAGTGATTGACCTACAGGCGGTACGAAAGAATAAACTTGATTTAGCTGACATTGTGAGCTTACTGCGTACTTATGGTTTAATCCCAGTGGCAGTACGTGGGGGGTCTCCATTACAAGATAAAATAGCCTTTAGCCTGAATTTAGGGCGCTTAGCTGAGAAAAAAAACGATCGTCAGCCAATAAACTTGCTTGAACCTAAAAAACCGGCTAAACCACCAATATCTTCGACGACTAAAATTATCACCCAACCGGTTCGTTCAGGACAACAAGTCGCTGCACTGAATGGAGATTTAATCGTATTATCTAGCGTCAGTCAAGGGGCAGAAATCTTGGCCCATCGTCATATTCATATTTATGGCCCCTTACGTGGACGGGCATTAGCAGGTATCAATGGAGACAATGAAGCACGGATTTTTTGTCAAGACTTAAAAGCTGAACTTCTCTCCATAGCGGGACATTATAAGGTGAATGAAGATATACCAGCCGGTTTAATGGATAAACCGGTACAAGTTTATTTGGATGAAGAGTCGTTAAAAATTTTGCCGCTTTTTAGTTAAAAAAACGTCCAAGATAAATCTTGGACTCCTAGTATTTAAACACTCACTTTTTGAAGGTAGGAAAACAGATTGGCTAAGATTATTGTTGTTACATCTGGTAAAGGTGGAGTTGGTAAAACGACCACCAGTGCTGCTTTTGCAACCGGTTTAGCTCTACGCGGATATCAAACCGTTGTCATTGATTTTGATGTAGGATTACGGAATCTCGACCTCGTGATGGGTTGTGAGCGGCGCGTCGTTTATGATTTTGTCAATGTGATTAATGGCGAGGGAAGCTTAAACCAAGCCCTGATCAAAGATAGACGTGTTGAGAATTTATATGTTTTGCCAGCCTCGCAAACTCGCGATAAAGACGCGCTCACCTTGAAAGGGGTGGCAAGAGTTTTGGAAGCCTTAAAAAAGCGCTTTGAATATATCGTCTGTGATTCTCCGGCGGGTATTGAGCATGGTGCTATCATGGCAATGTATTTTGCTGATGAAGCCTTGATTGTGACTAATCCAGAGGTTTCTTCTGTGCGCGATTCTGACCGTATCATCGGCATGTTGTCCAGTAAAACCCGCCGTGCGGTGCAAAATCTGGAGCCTATTAAAGAATATTTATTACTAACACGTTATATAGATAAACGTGTGGATCGTGGTGATATGCTCAGTGCTAAAGATGTTGGAGAAATTCTAGCTATTCCCATGTTAGGTATTATTCCTGAATCACCGACCGTTTTGCAGGCTTCTAATGCTGGCATTCCTATCACGCTTGATAATAATAGTGAAGCTGGAATCGCTTATCTTGAGGTTGTGGCACGTTTCCTTGGCGAAGAACCACCAGAACGACCGAAATCAAATTTTTTGACTAAAATCTTCGGCACAAAAAAATAACATGAGTATTCTTGATTACTTTCGTTTAGATTCACAAGACAAGTCAGCGACTGTTGCTAAGGAGCGCTTACAAATTATTGTTGCACATCAACGCGGCAATCGTGGCTCAAGGGCGCTCGACTCTTTTATTCCCAAGATGCAACAGGAATTGCTAGATGTCGTTAAGAAATACGTTGAGATTGATAATGAGCAAGTCAGAATGCATCTGGATAAAGAGGGGGAATATGAAATTTTAGAAGTTAATATTCCTTTGCCAGAAGAAAAGATTAAGATGCTTCGTTAAAAATCACTTTCCATGACCAATAGGCTGAGATGAATTTAAAAAAACTCTTAATTTTTGGTACTTTAATTAGTTTTGTTCTATTGGTAATTGTGTTTTCACGCTTGGAATGGTCTGCTTTTTTGAGTGCTCTCAAAAGTATTCGCTTAGCACCTATCTTGCTGGCAGGGGGCATTATCATGCTCATTATCATTTTGCGCTCACTGCGTTGGACTTTGGTCGCACGTCAACCGCTCAGAAAATTTAAGTATTTTTGGCAAGCGGCTAATATCGGTTATTTAGGGAATATGATTTACCCGGCACGGGCGGGCGAACTACTCAGGGTGGTGGCTATTCATCACTTTGCTCCGCTCGTCTATGGGCGGGCTATTTCCAGTGCTGTGATTGATCGAATGCTGGATATGATTATGGTGGGATTATTTACGCTGCTCGTGCTTTGGATACATGGTAATCAAATTGATCCCAATGTTGGCAGAGCGGTTATCAGCATTTTTATGGTTGCGACGGTGGTATTGGCTTTGTTAATCATTTTTGTTGATCGTTTACAAAATCGTGTACAAGGCTGGAACGCACAAGTTCAATGGCAACAACGCTTGCAAGAATGGAGCGAGCACGCTTTGGAAGGTGTCCAAGCCTTTCGCCAAACACATAATATATTAATTGTTCTGTTACTGAGTGTCGGCATTTTTATGCTGGATTATTTTTGGATGTGGCTAATGATGGATGCTTTTGGCTGGGATTTGCCCTTTGAGGCTGGATTGACAGTCGGCGTTTTTCTTTTAGTCGCCATCTCTTTGCCATCCGCCCCCGGTTATATTGGCATTTACCAAGTCGCCTGTGTGTTGGCTTTGGGTTTATACGGTATTGATGAAAGCCTTGCTGTCGCCTATTCGGTGGTGATGCAATTACTCACTTTTGCGATTTGGGGAGTACAGGGGATGATCGTGACTGCCTATTGTGGCTTTAATTTGTCGCGGGAACGGGATTTGTCTTATTCTTTTGAGTGAGGTTGTGGTTTGTCGATAAATTCAAACCTTGAATCACGGATTTTGCGGATGACTCGGATTACACGGATTTAAAATCAAAGTCAAAAGATCAGATAAGTAGCTCAACAAAAATATTTTAACATTTATAG
>JALXAQ010000250.1:2434-3124 GCA_026991885.1 Thiotrichaceae bacterium | reverse complement strand
GCCATACCCCGCTGCGTCAACTCAAATGCATTGGTGTAACCACCGAAAACAACCCCGATGCTATTGCCAGGTTTGTTAAAGATTCAAACCTGTCCGGGATTCAATTGCATGGTTTTCAACTTCCGAAAGAAGTGCAAATGATTAAAAGCCGCCTGGGTGACTGCGAAATACTTAAAGTATTACATATCCAGAAAGGGAAATGTCTGGAAAAGCCATTGCTCAAAGAGTATGCAAAATCGGGTGCTGATGCATTTATTCTTGATAATTTTATTTCCCGTGAAAAATCAGGCAGTACCGGTGAGAAAATCCCAGCCCAAACTGTTAAAGAATTAGTAGATATTCTAGGTGCAGAACGCTTGTTCTTAGCCGGAGGAATAGACGGAGAAGAAATAAGATCCATTCGCCCCACTATACCTTTGTTTGGTGTTGATATTGATTCTGGCGCACGGGTTGCTTCTAAAATTAATAAACGCAGAGTTCGATCTATCGTAGCAGCTGCTCATGGGAGGTTGAATTAAAATGATGTCGCTTATACGTGGTGTAGAACTGGAACAATCCTTTATCAGAAGCCGAAACAAAGACAAAACTGAATTAATATTTTTTGTTAATGCTGGCGACCCTAGCATGGAAGTCACTTTTGATATTCTTCGTGTGCTTGCAAAACATAAAGTAGCCACCGTTGAACTTTGT
>JALXAQ010000250.1:0-2424 GCA_026991885.1 Thiotrichaceae bacterium | reverse complement strand
ATACGGACATTCGTCAACTTTGTATCCCTTTTCCAAATTCCCTGACTGATGGCCCTCTAATAAAAGCATCCCATAAACGGGCGCTTAACAATGGCGTTGATCTTTATTCAGTACTGGATTTGGTGCGTAGAGCCCGAAATGAACTGGATCTCTCTATTGTAATACTGGCTGACTATGCCCATACGGTAAAGCCTGTCGGTATTAAAGATTTTCTGAGACTTTGTTTAACAGCCGGTGCCTCCGGTACTTTAGTCCATTGCCTGCCTTCTTTACAAAGAAAGTATTATGTTGACGAATCAGAAAACCTGGGACTGGGGCGTATTATGAGTTTTTATGCCGGTTCTAATCAACAAACACGGGATCAGGCATATCAGGATGCTGAAGGCTTTATTTATGTAGTTTCCCGATTTGGCAAAACCGGTAATAAAGTTATATTTGACCGGGCAAAATTAGATCAGCTGACAGCAATTCGTGAAGAAACAAAAAAGCCTCTGGCAATAGGGTTTGGAGTCAAGACCGCTACCGATGTATCAAAAATAAGACAAACTGGTGTTGATGCCGTCATTATTGGCAGTGCGGCTACCGCAGTTGTAGAAAGTAATTTAAATGCTCCCGATCAGATTGCGCCTTGTTTTAACCGTCTTGTAAAAGAACTTTCAATAGCATGTTGCTGAGGAATGGAAAATAAATAATTTTTACATTCCAGCTAGTCTTTTTGTCCGTCTTCTACGCTGCCTACATGGATGGCAAAGATTGCTCCAGGCAATCTGTTTACACTTTCACCATCCATGGCGGTCGTAGGTAAGGGGCGAGAGCAGGGGCGGAAGCTTTATAGAAATAGTTACGTAGCATGCTATGCGCCTATTTCTACGCCTTGAATACAAACAAAAATCCTGCACTATAAAGCATAAATTATTTTTTTTTCATTCCTAAGATAAGGAGAACATCATGCCGAACAAAACACCTATAGAAACATTGCAAGTGACCGAATTTTTAGATTGGGATTCGCCCGTCGTCGAAGACTATACGAATCTTATCATTGGTTCTGATCAGGATCCTGTAAAGCAGATGGTCAAATTATTTTATGCCGTGCGTGATCGTATTCGTTATGATGTTTACGGCGTTGATATGTCCAGAGAGGGATTAAAAGCCAGCCATATTATCAAGAATAAAGTAGGGTTTTGCATTCATAAATCCATTGTTTTTGCAACGGCAGCAAGATATCTGGGTATACCTTCCCGACTCACCTTTAGTGATGTCAGAAATCATCTGAGTACACCGGCATTAAAGAAACTGGTGGGAGGTGATGTCTTTCATTATCATGCCTATGCTGAGATTTATCTACATGAACGCTGGATAAAAGCCACCCCGGTGTTTAATTTAATGTTATGTCACTTGTTTAAAATGGAACCGCTGGAGTTTGATGGTATTCATGATGCTACGCTGCAAGCTTATGATAAACAGGGCAATCAATCGCTGGAATTTATAAACCATCATGGTAGTTTTAATAATGTGCCGTATCAGCAGTGTATTACCGCCTTGAAACATCACCACCCATTATTATTTATGAACGGGGATAAAACAGCAACCGGTAATCTTGCCCATGAACAGATCAGTCATTCCCGGATTTAAAATGGCAACCCCAAAAGCCCTGAAAATTTCACTGTATAGCCACGTATTTTAGCCATGAATAGTCAACAGATAAACGACTTATCTTCCGCACTCCAGTTCCTGCAGGCGCAGCCAGGTGAGCTAGAAACTTATACATCACCTGTTCAGGCAAACTGCGAGGCTGCTTCAATCTATGCCCGTAAAGCCGGTGGTGTACCCGTCAAGCCACCTACCACAGAAGGCCCAGCCATTCTTTTTGACAAAATAATGCCCGCCAATAAACCCGCAGTTGTAGGCATATTTGGCTCTCGACAACGCTGTGCCCGTTATCTCGGCACCACACAGGATAAGGTTGCTGAGCGTTTAATAAGCGCAGCCCGCACCCCCATACCATCCACTCTGTCAAAAAAACCACCCGTTCAAGAAGTCATACAAACTGAAAATATTGATCTTAGAAGCTTACCTAATTTGACCTTAACGTCTGAAGATGCAGGTGCCTATATTACCCTGGGCTTATCCATGGCAAAAGACCCTCTGTCTGACAGTCGTAATATTTCTGTCCATCGCCTCTGTGTGCAAGGGCCAGATACATTAACTATCTGGATGGTGCCAGGCCGGCATCTTGAATCCTTTTATTTATCTGCAAAAGCACAGGGTAAAGCGCTGCCTATTGCGATTCATATCGGTCTGGATCCTGCGGTTTATATGGCATCATGTTGCCCTGAACCGTTAGTTCCTCTAGGTTTTAATGAACTGGATATTGCCAGCAGTCTGCGTGGACAAGCATTTGAAATTTCGCCTTGTGTTTCTATT
>JALXAQ010000249.1 GCA_026991885.1 Thiotrichaceae bacterium | reverse complement strand
TATCTTCACGGAGGAGAGCCGTTAAAAAGCCTTCTAGTACATCAAAGTTTGCTTTGTCACGTAATAGGCTTTTGATAGCCCAGTCAAAACGGACTAGTTGGGTTTCAGTTGTCATTTTTATGCCTCTCTCATATTATTCATATTTGTAGGGTGCGTCCTACGCACCTTTTGAGCCAATGCCATTAAGTTAAGCCAGGGCGAACACGCAGGTTCGCCCCTACAGCCCCATAAACCGTGGGATTTTGGCATACCTGCGTGTCTGCCCGATACGATATGGCAGTGACCTTTTGAGCGTCAGGGTGCGTAGGACGCACCCTACAAAACCTCGTAAATGGACTTGTGTATAAGGATAAGCGCAGAGCGTCGAAATTAATTACACTCGCAAGCTCTTACTACCTCGCGCAATACCCAAAACACCCGATCGTACTACTTCAACTATCTGTGCTGGCTCAATACCTTTGATAAAAGCATCCAATTTATCAGCTGTACCCGTCATCTCAATCGTATAATTGGCATCGCCAACATCAATAATTCGACCTCGGAAAATATCAACGAGACGCTTGATTTCGTCACGTTGATGAGCGGTTGATACATTGACCTTCATCAACAATAATTCCCTTTCAAGATGCGTTCCTTCATTTAAATCAAGAAGTTGGATCACATCAACCAGCTTATTTAACTGCTTAGTGATCTGCTCAATGACATCGTCCGAGCCTCTGGTGACTAAGGTCATTCGTGATATTGAGGGTTCTTCGGTAGGCGCAACGGTTAAAGATTCAATATTATAACCGCGTGCCGAAAATAATCCGGCGACTCGTGATAATGCACCGGATTCGTTTTCTAACAAAATTGAAATCGTATGACGCATATTTAAGCAATCTCTCTTTCTGGGGATAACATCATGTCATTATGCGCTTTACCAGCCGCAACCATCGGAAACACGTTTGTATCCGGATCAATGATAAAATCCATAAACACAAGGCGATCTTTTATCGCCAAACTCTCTTTCAAAGCCTCTTCAACATCGCTAGGATTTGAAATCCGCATACCAATATGCCCATAACTGTCCGCCAGTTTCATAAAATCGGGCAATGCCTCCAGATAAGTATGTGAATATCGCTTATCATAAAACATCTCTTGCCACTGACGCACCATGCCCATGTAGCCATTGTTCAATGTTATGATCTTAATGGGCAAATCAAATTGTTTACAAGTTGATAATTCTTGTATACACATTTGAATGCTGGCTTCGCCTGTGACACAAACCACCGTTTCATCAGGATAGGCTAATTGTACGCCCATCGCTGCGGGTAATCCAAAGCCCATCGTGCCTAATCCGCCTGAATTGATCCAACGTCGCGGCTGAGTAAATTTATAAAACTGCGCCACAAACATTTGGTGTTGACCCACATCCGATGTGATAAAGGCATCGCCTTTGGTGATTTCGTAGAGTTTTTCTAGCACAAACTGTGGCTTGATCAGATCAGATTTTTGTTCATAATGCAAACAATTGATCGCACGCCAAGTATTGATTTGTTTCCACCAAGCGGCGAGCGCTTCTGAATCGGGTTGTTGGGAACGCTCTTTGATTAGCTGAATCATTTCCCCTAACACCCGATCAACAGCACCGACGATAGGCACATCCACTTTAACTGTTTTGGAAATCGAAGCGGGATCAATATCCACATGAACAATTTTTGCGTATGGACAAAATTTTTCTAAATCACCTGTCACCCGATCATCAAAACGCGCTCCAATAGCAATTAAGACATCGCAATCGTGCATCGCCAAATTGGCTTCATAAGTGCCATGCATGCCGAGCATTCCTAAAAATTGCGGATCAGTGGCAGGATATGCGCCTAATCCCATCAATGTTTGAGTAATAGGATACCCCAACAAGCGTGTCAATTCAGTCAATTCTTGAGAGGCATTGCCAAGTATCACGCCGCCCCCACTATAAATAATTGGGCGTTTAGCAGATAAAATCAGGTCAACAGCCCGGCGGATTTGTCCTAAATGTCCATTGAGCACTGGCTTATAAGATCGCATTTCTATGCTGTCTGGATATTCAAATGGCGCACTCAGTGCCGTTATATCCTTAGGAATATCTATCAAAACGGGACCAGGGCGACCAGTTGTCGCTATATAAAATGCTTTTTTAATGGTATTCGCCAATTCGTTGACATCATTGACCAAAAAATTGTGCTTGACACAGGGGCGAGAAATCCCTACTGAATCAACTTCTTGGAAAGCATCGTTGCCTATCAACGGGATAGGCACTTGTCCAGTGATAACGACTAAAGGCGTGGAATCCATATAAGCGGTGGCAATGCCTGTAATCGCATTAGTCGCGCCTGGTCCTGATGTGACTAAGACGACGCCCGGTTTACCGGTAGCCCGTGCATAACCATCAGCGGCATGGGTAGCCCCTTGTTCGTGACGAACCAGAATATGCTGTATTTTCCGTTGCTTAAACATGGCATCATAAATATGCAACACGGCGCCGCCAGGATAGCCAAATACGTATTCCACCCCTTCTGCTGCCAAAGCATTTATCAAAATATCGGCACCTGTCATCATTTCAATTTTATCTGCTTCGTTCATTTCAACCCTCTAGTTGTAGCTCCAATGCCATTAATATTATGTAGGGGCAATCCCTTGTGGTTGCCCGATACGATATGGCATTGAGTTGTAGCTCGCGTTAAAACCAAAATAGGTATAAACTTTAAATTATACAACATTCAATAGGAGTCCAAGATTTATCTTGGACATATATATATGATTAAATTTTCTTTAAGTGAAGTGGCACCCGCACTTGCGGCTGTTGTCACTGGAGATGATGTTAATTTGACGGGTTGCAGTATTGATACACGCGACATCAAACCCGGTTCTATTTATGTGGCATTATGTGGTGAGCGTTTTGATGGACATGATTTTGTCATGGAAGCGCAAAATAAAGGGGCTAGTGCGCTCATTGTCGAAAAGCCTGTGATGTGTGATTTACCCAGCTTGCGTGTTGCTGATACGCGCAAAGCTTTGGGAGACTTGGCGCTTTTTTGGCGGCAACGCTTTGATTTGCCAGTGGTTGCCATCACGGGCAGTAATGGTAAAACGACGACCAAGGAAATGCTCCGTGCTATTTTTGCACAACAAAAGGGGGGCACCGTTTTAGCCAATCAAGGCAATTTCAATAATGATATTGGCGTACCTTTGACTCTTTTTAATTTAGATGCGGCGCATCGTTATGCTGTTATTGAAATGGGTGCCAATCATGCGGGTGAGATTGCTTATTTAACTCAGATGGCACAACCCAGCGTGACTACTATTACGCAATGTGCGCCCGCCCATCTCGAAGGTTTTGGGAGTATCAAAGGGGTTGCCCTCGCTAAAGGGGAGATTTTTTCAAACTTGAAAAGCGATGGGGTGGCAGTCATCAATAATGACGATGATTATGCTAATTTATGGCAACAATTAGCTGCTCCACGTCAAATAAGCACTTTTGCCTTAGACAAGACAGCGGATGTGATGGCAAAAAACTTGCGCTTGAGTGACAGCGGCTGTGATTTCAGCTTACAAACCAAAAGCGGTGACATCGCTATCCATCTGGCATTACCGGGACGACACAATGTTATGAATGCCTTAGCGGCAAGTGCTTGTGCATTAGCTTGTAGCTGTACGTTAGAGGCGATACAACAAGGCTTGCAAAACATGCAGCCTGTCAAGGGGCGCTTGCAACGTCGCGCTGGCATCAATGGCATTAGTTTAATTGATGATACTTATAATGCGAATCCCGCTTCGCTGAATGCCGCTCTAGCGGTATTAAATAATAATACGCCCCCTTATTGGCTCGTGCTGGGTGATATGAACGAACTCGGCACTGACAGTGCTGAGTTTCACCGAGAAGCTGGACAACGGGCACGGGAATTTGGCGTAGAACGCTTATGGGCTATCGGTGACATGAGCCATTATGCCGTTGAAAGTTTCGGCGAGGGGGCTCAACATTTTGTTCACCATAATGAATTGATTCAATCTTTACACGCCCAATTGCCCAGCCGTGCGACAGTACTGATTAAAGGTTCACGCGGTATGCAAATGGAAAAAGTGGTTAACGCTTTACAAAAGGGGATTTAATTTAATATGTTGTATTGGCTCAGCGAATATTTTAGTACTTTTTATAGTGACTTTCATGTTTTTCAATATATCACTTTACGGGCTATCTTGGGGACTGTCACGGCATTATTGATTTCTCTCATACTTGGTCCCCTGATGATTCGCAAATTAAGCTCCAATCAAATTGGACAAAGTGTGCGCGAAGATGGTCCTGAATCCCATTTTAGTAAAGCCGGCACGCCGACGATGGGCGGCGGACTTATTTTAGTCGCAATTGCGATAAGTACTTTATTATGGGCTGACTTATCTAACCGATTTGTGTGGATTGTTTTGAGCGTTACTCTTTTATTTGGGTTAATCGGTTGGATAGATGATTACCGCAAAGTATCGCTAGGCAATTCTGACGGTTTGTCTGCTAAGCAAAAATATTTCTGGCAATCCATTTTTGGTCTCGGTGCCGCACTGGTGCTGCTGATGACTGCTCAAACAGATGCCGAAACGCAATTGATTGTGCCCTTTTTTAAAAATATCATTATTGATCTATCGCCCTTGCTATTTGTGCTGTTGACCTATTTTGTGATTGTTGGTACGAGTAACGCGGTTAATTTGACTGATGGCTTAGATGGCTTAGCCATTATGCCTACGGTGTTAGTCGGGGGCGCATTCGGCATTTTTACTTATACCACTGGGCATGTCAACTTTGCCCATTATTTAGCTATTCCATACATTGCGGGTGTTGGAGAAGTGACAATTTTTTGTGGGGCAATGGTGGGTGCTGGTCTCGGTTTTCTCTGGTTTAATACCTATCCTGCTCAAGTGTTTATGGGTGATGTGGGATCACTGGCTATAGGGGCGGCATTGGGTGTGATAGCGGTGATCGTCAGACAAGAATTGGTTTTATTTATTATGGGTGGCGTGTTTGTGATGGAAACGGTTTCGGTGATTTTACAAGTTAGTTCATTCAAATTGACTGGACGGCGTATTTTTCGGATGGCACCTTTACATCATCACTTTGAATTAAAAGGTTGGCCTGAGCCTCGTGTGATTGTGCGATTTTGGATTGTGACGGTGGTGTTGGTATTGGTGGGGCTGGCGACGTTGAAAATTCGTTAAGTAGGACGCGGAGCGTCCAGGCATGCATTCCCACGCAGAGCGTGGGAACGATAAAAGCAAACGGTGTCCATTTCGCCTACACAATTGGCGCAATATCAGGCTCTGTACACTGAAAATGCTCGACCATTACAAGCTTTGAATGATCGCAAAGTGCTTTCTTCCAATTAAAAAAAAACGAATAGCTTGGAGTCCAAAGCTTTAGCTTTGGACGTGATTTTTTTGCCACTCACCCGAGGGATCGATTTTATTCCATGCCCCCTCAACAGCGAAGAGGAGACGATTCGCTTTACCCTTGTTTTCTTTGAGCGTGAGGATGAGCTGAGGAACGACATCCTTCGCCACAATGGGGCCCATTTTCCCCAACGTTTCGGCAGCCGCACAGCGGACATCCATTTTATGAGTATTAGCCCGCAGCACGCCCACCAAATAAGGAACCATTCGACGACCCGCTTCTCCCCGCCCCCATAAGGGCTCAATTTTCATTAAAAGTTCATCGGCAATATGGCGAATATCTCTTTCATTATCGACAAGTGCCTGTATCAGGGTAGGAATGGTGCTATGAGCAGGCGCACTCTCCCACCATTCAGGGTCAAAATCCTCTAAGACTTTAAAGGCTTCCGCCGCTAGCTTTCGGCGGATAGCACTCTTGCTATCTATCCGTGCTTCCACGAGAGAGGGTATCGTTTTTTCGTCAACGGGATCAATTTTATCTAATAACTTCTTAGCCCCATTGCTAATCTCAAAAATGCTATTTCCTCTCGCTCTCACGAGAACAGGGATGTGGCGAATAGCCGTTTCGCTTTGCAACCATTGGGGGTAAAGTTTATCTAGGATTTCAGTGAGAGTACGACGAATATTAGTATTGCTCTTGAGCAATGCTTTCACTAAAGCCATGACCAGATGATGGATTATTTGGTCACGCTCAGTTTCGTTTTGCGGCCAGAGTTGGGGATCAATTTTCTGTAGGGCGACGGCGGCATCGTGGGCCTCTTTGTCACTCTCTAGCAACGCTTTTACAAGCAAAGGGATTGCGCGACGTGATAGTTCGCTATTCTGTAACCACCATTGGGGATCAATTTTATTTAAAGCCTTCTTGGCGGCACTGCTAAGCTCACTCTCATCCAGGCGTGTCACCAAAAACGGGACGGCGACGGTTCGCCCTATTTCCCCTAAAGCTATCGCAGCGGTTCGGCGAACATGCAGACTATTCTCCTTATCATTCAGGACTGTTAGCAGAGACGGAATGGCAGAGGCGGCGGTTTCCCCCATTTCCCCTAAAACTATCGCAGCGGCAGCGCGAACCTGCCCACTATTGTCCTTCAAGGTTGTTATGAGAAGAGGAACGGCTTTTGATTTTGACTTGAATTTTTTTATCTCTTTGATAGCCTGAATCTTTTCTTCTTTAGTACAGTCAGGCGAGGTGCAGATGTTACCCCATTTTTCAAGTTTCTTGTCATTATTAAATCCAAACATAAAAATTCTCCTGTTAAATCCATACCAAGGGCAACCACAAGGGATTGCCCCTACATGCTCTTATTTTTTTTGTTTTCGCCACTGTTCATCAGGATCAATTTCCTTTAGAGCGGCTTCGACTGCCCAGAGGACATGTGCATTAGGACTCTCTTTTAGTACCTTAACAAGAAAAGGGACGACCATTGCGGCACTTGGTCCCATTTTTTTTAAGACATCAGCAGCAGCACAACGGAGATTCTTATCCTTAGTTGCCAGCGCTCTCAGGAGATAAGGTATTGCACGACGCGCCACTTTACGCCTCGCCCAAAAGGGATCAATTTGATTTAAGAGTTTTTCAGTGGCATTGTGAACATCATTGTCGTTTTTGACTAGGCAAGTCACAAGATAAGGGATTGTGAGAAAAGCCGCCTTTTTTTGTGGCCATTGGGGATCAAATTTATTTAAGACTTGAAAGGCTTCAGCAGCGATCTCGCGGTTATCACGATTGCTAGCAGTCCGTGCCTTCACAAGATAAGGAATGGTTTTTTCATCAGTGGGGTCAATTTTCTCTAATAACTGATTGGCAAGACGGCGAACAGACTCATTGTTATCCTTCAGTGTTTTGACAATATGAGGGATTATACGAAAAGCATTTTCACTCTGCGACCATTGGGGATCAATTTTATCTAGGATGGCAACAATAGCACGACGAAGATCAACATTATTACTTTTTACTAATGCTTTTATGAGACAAGGTTCTGTAGCACGAGCATTTTTGCTAGACAGCCATTCGGGGTTAATTTTTTCAAGGACAGTAACGGCAGAGGCACAACGCTCAAGACGCGCATGCTGACTCGCTACTTTTTCGATATAAGGTATAGCAGTACGCACCTCTTCACGGAATCTCCACAGGGAGTCAATTTTATATAGAGCATCAACGGCAAGAGAGCGGACATGAGCTTCATTATCTACCAAGGCTTTCACCAATTCTGGAAGGGCAGCAGCAGCAGCAGGTCCTATTTTTCCCAAAGTCTCAGCCGCAGCACTACGAACATGACTCGGACTGTCTATCAATACATTTAGAAGATGGGGCATAATGTCGCTTATAGCAGGATTCTGCGGCCATTTGGGATCAATTTTTTCATCTAAGGCAATAGCAGCAGCCCACTGTACATGTGCATCACGATCAACTAATGCTTTTACAAGAGCAGGGATCGCAGTCGCAGCAGCAGGGCCAATTTCTCCTAAAATTTCAACGATTACACGACGACCATCACCCCTCTTGCTCACTCTCAAGGCGGCGAGAAGTGCAGGAACAGCAGAGGAACGGAATTTGATTAAGCGTTTTGATGCAATCTGACGTTCTTCTTCTGAAGACTCAGGCGATATGCAGATAGTCGCTAATTCCTCAAGCGTTTTACCACGCCCCCCCAATAGGTAAAGATAGAGACGATTTGCCAAGCCTAGCGCATAAACACTTATCATCAATCGAAATGAAACGACCAGCGTTATTAACCAAAAATTCAGTTTGACTGTGTGAAATTGCCAGTCAAATATCTCAAAAGCATCTCCAATGTCCAGGGTGCGTAATATATTTCCTAAAGGTAAGTAGAACCAATTACTTAATGACCAATTATCTTTTATTCCAACAATAATCAATATCCCGATGATGACCCACAATCCCCAAAAGCGGAGCCGTTGAAAAAATTCAAGATGGTGATTGAACCATTCCATAACACGATTTAGAAATGAAGTTTGTTTAGTGTTTGCATGGCGGTTGAGTGCTATGAAAATGGCACCCAAGATAAAAATATCCACCATAATATGCATACTTACAAGCATTGTTCCAACTAAGGTACTGTTTTGCGTGACATTTTGTAAATGGATATTATAATCGTTCAGGAAATCTATGACATCAAGTGCCCGCAGAACATGTATTGCTATCAATGTTATCCAATCATACCAACGGGGTTCTACTATGTAAGCATAATATTCTGGTCCAAGAATATCGTAAATAAAAAGAAATAGGCGACCAAAGAGTACTAATTGGACGATATTAAGGAATGTTAAGCTGCGGGTAATGGTCCCTTGTCGGAATAATTCAACTAATGAGAGGGTAAAATTGAAAATAATAAGGGCACCTGTTGCCCAAAGTAATATCGGCGTTTCAGGTAAAAAAAAGGTCGTCACAAAATAGATAATGGAAAACAAGGTGACTATATTGACGAAGTGTTGACTTAATCGTTTTTTCATAGGGTTTTAATTTGAATCTTAAAAAATTGAGTTTATCACCTCATTGAATATTGTCTCTTTTACACGCTAGTCCAATGTAGGTATTCTAATATAGGATAAGTTGTAGTCAATTTATCCTTTTTTAAAAAGGAGCTTGTTAAAATATTTTAATTGTATGTATAATGATATTTTTTTATATAAGCGTTTTCTTATTTATCATTCTAGCCATAGGAGAAATCAATGCCATCGCGACGAGAACTTGCTAATGCTATTCGTGCCTTAAGCATGGACGCAGTACAAAAAGCCAACTCGGGTCATCCCGGTGCGCCAATGGGTATGGCAGATATTGCTGAGGTGTTGTGGAATGATTATATGAACCACAACCCTGCTAATCCAAAATGGGCTAATCGTGACCGGTTTGTGATGTCTAACGGACATGGTTCAATGCTGGTTTATTCTCTCTTGCATTTGACGGGTTACGATTTACCCATGGAGGAAATTAAGAATTTCCGTCAGTTGCATTCTAAAACTCCAGGGCATCCCGAATATGGTTATGCCCCAGGCATTGAAACCACTACTGGTCCATTAGGACAAGGTATCACAAATGCCGTAGGGATGGCGATTGCCGAAAAAGTGTTGGCGGGACAGTTTAACCGCCCTGATCATAATATCATTGATCATAATACTTATGTATTTTTGGGCGATGGTTGTATGATGGAAGGCATTTCTCATGAGGCTTGCTCATTAGCGGGGACGCTGGGGCTTGGTAAATTGGTTGCCTTTTATGATGATAACGGTATTTCTATTGATGGTGAAGTCGAAGGCTGGTTTACTGATAACACGCCCCAACGTTTTGCCGCTTATGGTTGGCAAGTGATTGAAAATGTAGATGGTCACGATGCAGAAGCCGTTAAACAAGCTATAGATAATGCTAGCTCTGATAAACCGACACTGATTTGTTGTAAAACAATTATTGGGTGGGGTTCTCCCAATAAACAAGGTAAAGAATCGTGTCATGGTGCTGCTTTGGGGGACGAGGAAGTCGCTTTAGTCAGAAAACAAATTGGTTGGGCACATGAGCCGTTTGTCATGCCCGATGAAATTTATGAAGGATGGGATGCAAAAGTTAAAGGCGCACGCCTTGAAGAGGAGTGGGATGAAAAATTTGCGGCCTACGAAAAGGCTTATCCTGAGCTCGCCGCTGAGTTAAAACGCCGCTTAGCAGGTGATTTGCCTGAAAACTTTTTGGAAAAGGCGAACACCTTCATATCCAGTGTGGATGCTAAGGCGGAGAAAATTGCCTCACGTAAAGCGTCACAAAATGCGCTCAATGGTTTAGGGCCGTTGTTACCCGAATTTATGGGGGGATCGGCGGATTTGGCCGGTTCTAATCTGACAATTTGGTCAGGTAGCAAGAGCATCAAAGACCATGCCGATGGTAATTATATTAATTACGGTGTGCGTGAGTTTGGTATGTCCGCTATTATGAATGGGATTGCCTTGCATGGCGGCTTTATTCCTTATGGCGCAACTTTCTTGATATTTTCTGAATATGCCCGTAATGCTTTACGCATGGCGGCTTTGATGAAAATCCGCTCTATCTTTGTTTATACGCATGATTCGATTGGTTTAGGTGAAGATGGTCCCACTCATCAGCCGGTTGAGCAAACCGCGACTTTGCGTTTGATACCCAATATGTCAGTCTGGCGGCCTTGTGATGCGGTAGAATCTGCTGTGGCTTGGAAAATGGCCGTTAAGCGCAAAGAGGGTCCGAGCTGTTTAATATTTTCGCGTCAAGGCTTGCCACACCAAGAGCGCAGTGTGGAGCAATTGGAGTTAATTGAGCGGGGCGGTTATATTCTGTCAGATTGTGACGGTACACCTGATGTGATTATCATTGCGACCGGCTCTGAAGTTGAGCTTGCAATGGGTGCCGCTAAGCAGTTGGCTGGTAGTCAGAAAATCCGCGTAGTGTCTATGCCTAACACGAATGTTTTTGATGCTCAGGATGAGGCGTATCGTGAATCGGTGTTACCGTCAGCTGTGACGGCACGGGTTGCGATAGAAGCGGGTGTCACTGATGGGTGGGTGAAATATGTTGGTTTGCCGGGCAAAGTCGTCGGTATTAATCGCTTTGGTGAATCTGCCCCTGCTGGTGATCTCTTTAAACAGTTCGGTTTTACGGTAGATAATGTTGTTAAGACGGTTGAGGCTGTTCTTTAAACTGAATTGAGGTGCAAGGTACGCCTTGCACGCCTGAGCAAATAAAAAGATAAAGATGAGTTTGAGTTTTTTTTTGACAACGATAGATAGGAGAAAACATTAATGGCAATTAAAGTAGCAATTAACGGCTATGGTCGTATCGGACGTAACATTTTACGTGCGATCTATGAAGCTGGGCGCACAGATGAAATTCAAATTGTCGCTGTGAATGACTTGGGTGATGCCAACACTAATGCCCATTTGACCAAATATGACACAGTGCATGGTCCTTTTAAAGCTGATGTGTCAGTAGATGGCGATTATATGATCGTTAATGGTGATAAAATTCGCGTGTTGGCTGAGCGTGATCCCGCTAAATTGCCTTGGGCTGATTTGGGTGTGGATGTTGTGCATGAAAGCACGGGTTTTTTTGCCAGCAAGGCAAAAGCCAGTGCCCATTTAACCGGCGGCGCGAAAAAAGTCGTTATTTCGGCACCTGGTGGTAAAGATGTTGATGCGACTATCGTTTATGGGGTCAATCACAAAATCCTCAAAGCGAGCGATACGGTGATTTCTAACGCATCTTGCACCACTAATTGCTTGGCACCATTGGTTAAACCGCTGAATGATAAAATCGGTTTGGTGCATGGTTTGATGACGACTATCCATTCTTATACGAATGACCAAGTGTTGACTGATGTATATCACAGTGATTTGCGTCGTGCCCGTTCTGCCACTCAGTCGATGATTCCTACCAAGACGGGTGCAGCGGCTGCTGTTGGTTTAGTGTTACCTGAATTGAATGGTAAATTAGATGGTTTTGCTATACGTGTGCCAACCATCAACGTGTCCGTTGTTGATTTAAGTTTTGTGGCAGCGCGTGAAACGAGCAAAGAGGAAATTGATAGCATTTTGAAGGCTGCCTCGGAAGGTGAGTTAAAAGGTGTGTTAGCTTACAATGATGGCCCTTTGGTTTCAATGGACTTCAACCACACCACTGTGTCTTCTACCTATGATTCAACCTTAACTAAGGTGACTGGTGGTACTTTGGTCAAAGTGTTGTCGTGGTATGACAATGAGTGGGGCTTTTCTAACAGAATGTTGGATACAACAGTGGCGTTGATGAACGCTAAATAAATGGTCCGTAGTTTGGCTCAAACCTCAGAGGTTTTGAAAACCTTTGAGGTTTTTATTATATTATATATATATGGATATAGATTTAAGCGGCTTCTTGTTTTTGCACAGCTTGCTCAAGCATTGGCTTTAATTTGCCTTGTTGATACAATTCCAAAGTGATGTCACAACCGCCAATCAATTCAGCATTCACATAGATTTGAGGAAAAGTCGGCCAGTTAGCATAGCGGTGCAGATTTTGGAAAATTTCTGCATCAGACAACACATTCACGTAAGCAAATTCTACTCCACAAGCACCTAAGGCTTGAGAGGCACGCGCTGAAAAGCCACATTGTGGCAATTGTGGCGTACCTTTCATGTAAATCACAATCGGATTATTTTCAACTTGCTCTTTGATTCTTTCTAAAACATCCATACTGGGATTTCCCAATTTAAAGTAGGTAGGGTGGAGTCAAAAATATAGGTCTGTCAAAATCATTTTCAATACCCTATCGCCATAATTCACGGAGCATAGCAGATGGAACAACAGTCAAAACAAGAGGTCATTACAGTGTCCTTCGACGAACTCAAAGCTATTTTTGAAGATGATGATATTGTAAGACTTGAGTATCCGACGGACGAATTTCCCACAGCTGAAACGAGGATAATCATCGTTTTTAGTGAACAATCTGGTAAGGAGCCGCAATATATTGATCTCCAAGATTGGCTTGATTTGTTTGAAGATTATAAAAAAAGTCAACAAGAAGTTGAGGTTATGCCAAAACGATATAAGGCAGAATTACCTGAACATGGAGAAGAATTCGTTTGTATTGTGTCTTTTCGGATCAATGGTGACGATGACCATGTTGGTCAGTCCGTTGTCTCGTCTGAAGAGAGAGACGATTGTATCAATGCTATCCTTGAAAAATATCCCAATGAACATTTAGATTTTTCAACAGAGTTTATGTGTAAACGCTGTTTTCAAGAACAGTTGATTCAACAACCCAATGAATCTGATGTCAGTTATTATGGCTCTCGGATGATTCATTAACAGGGGATATTTGCATGTTAGACATTTTAGTTCTCTATTATAGCCGACACGGGCATGTGGCGCAGATGGCGCAAAAAATGGCGCGTGGTATCGAGGAAGTGCCCAATTGTCAAGCACGGCTCCGCACCGTGCCAGAGGTGTCTCAATTATGTGAGGCGACAGTGCCAGATATTCCTGATGCTGGCCCCCCTTATGTGTCTTTGGACGATTTAGAAAATTGTGCGGGTTTGGCATTAGGTAGTCCCACCCGATTTGGTAATATGGCAGCCCCCTTGAAATATTTTCTTGATCAAACCAGTGGATTGTGGCTTTCTGGTGCGCTGGTGGATAAACCCGCTGCGGTTTTTACCTCGACAAGCAGTTTACACGGGGGACAAGAGAGTACTTTATTGTCTATGATGTTGCCCTTGTTGCATCATGGCATGTTGCTTTTGGGTTTGCCGTACACAGAAGGGGATTTGCTCACCACACGGACTGGGGGTACGCCTTATGGTGCCAGTCATGTCGCTGGAACGGATAATAAAAATCCGATGTCTGAGGAAGAACAACGTTTATGTCGTGCCTTGGGTAAACGTCTCGCACAGCTTGCAAGCCTTCGTTGTTGACCATACCATAGTATTTTTGTCAAGTTTTATAAGACTTATTAATTATGAGCGAATACCTACTGATTTTTATTAGTACTGTCCTCGTCAATAATTTTGTCCTCGTTAAATTTCTAGGGCTATGCCCTTTTATGAGCGTGTCTACTAAATTAGAAACGGCTATGGGAATGGGACTTGCGACAACTTTTGTGCTGACTTTAGCCTCTATCTGTAGCTATTTAGTTAACGAATATTTATTGGTACCGCTCGCCTTAGAATTTTTACGCACAGTCGCTTTTATATTAGTCATTGCTGTTGTGGTGCAATTTACAGAAATGCTTGTACATAAAACCAGTCCATTGTTGTATCAAATCTTAGGCATTTTTTTACCATTGATTACCACTAATTGTGCGGTGTTGGGAGTGGCATTATTAAATGTACAAGAAAAACATGGATTTATAGAGTCTGCTATTTATGGATTTGGTGCGGCTATTGGATTTTCCTTGGTCTTAGTCCTGTTTGCAGCTATGCGTGAGCGTTTAGCGGTGGCGGATGTGCCGCTTGTTTTTAAAGGGGCACCGATTACGCTTATAACAGCGGGCATCATGTCAATGGCATTTATGGGTTTTTCAGGCTTAGTAAAACTATGATAGGAACAATTGTTGTGCTCGGTGGACTGGCTTTGATTTTTGGACTGCTACTCGGTTATGCCGGGGAGCGTTTTAAAGTCGAAGGCTCACCTGTTGTTGATAAAATTGATGCTCTTTTACCACAACAACAATGTGGCAAATGTGGCTATCCGGGTTGTCGCCCTTACGCTGAGGCGCTCACCAAAGGTGAGGCAGAGATTAACCAATGTCCGCCTGGGGGCGAAGTGGGCATGTTAGCCTTAGCAGCACTATTAGATTGTGAGCCTAAACCCTTAAGTAGCGAGCATGGCGTGGAACAAGCTCAAATGTTAGCGGTGATTGATGAATTGAATTGTATTGGCTGTACTTTGTGTATACAAGCTTGTCCCGTTGATGCCATTTTGGGTGCTCCTAAAGTGATGCATACGGTTATTGCCCAAGAATGCACTGGCTGTGAACTTTGTGTTGCTCCCTGTCCGGTTGATTGTATTAAGATGGTGCCAATACCACAAGCAGTGAATACTTGGAAATGGCCTTATCCCAGTCGTTTGATAACTAATAACTTATAATTGATAACTGATATGACGCGCTTGTGGCATTTTCATGGTGGTGTCAAGCCTGAGGAACATAAAAGTCTTTCGTGTGAAAAGCCAATAGCACCTGCGAAGATTCCGCCATTTTTAGTCTTGCCCTTTTTACAACACATTGGAGAGCCCTCCGAAGCTGTTGTGCAAGTGGGTGATAAGGTGCTAAAAGGTCAAATTGTTGCCCATTGTCGGGGAAACGATTGTAGCCTATTGATGAGTGTTCCCATTCACGCTTCTAGTTCTGGCACCGTTGTCGCCATCGAACCCCGTCCCGTTCCCCATCCGTCAGGCTTGATGGCACACTGTATTGTGATTGAAACAGATGGAGAAGAAAAATGGGCAGAGCGTACTCCGCTTGTTGATTATTCCGCCTTAGCACCAGAAGTTGTGCGTAATCACATTGCGAAAGCGGGAATAGTGGGATTAGGCGGTGCCGGTTTTCCCTCACATATAAAGTTAAAACATGAAGGGATAGAGACTTTAATTATCAACGGTGCCGAATGTGAACCGTATATCACTTGTGATGATCGGCTGATGCGTGAACATCCAGATGATATTATTGTGGGGGCTCAGATAATAAAGCATATTTTAGGCGGTGCTAAACGTTGTGTTATTGCGGTGGAGGATAATAAACCAGCGGCTTATCAAGCCTTATTAGATGCGGCACAAGGGCGGGTGGAAGTGATACAAGTGCCTACCCATTATCCCATGGGCGGAGAACGCCAATTAATACAAGTATTGACTGGAAAAGAAGTTGGACGCGCTCAATTACCTGCCAGTATTGGCATTGTGATGCATAATGTCGAAACGGCTAGAGCCGTCTATCGGGCTGTGCAACAAGGGCAACCTTTGGTATCACGAGTCGTTACTATCACGGGTGAGGGTGTAGAAAGACCGCAAAATATTGAAGTGCTGTTAGGGACACCGATACACGTTGTCATTGACCAATGTGGACGTAAGCCGGGCGTAGAAAGACTGATTATGGGTGGTCCCATGATGGGATTTGCTTTACCCCATGATGATATGCCTATCGTTAAAACGACGAATTGTTTAATTGTTTCCGGTGCCAATGAGATTCCTTTAGCCATGCCTTGTATACGGTGTGGGGCTTGTGCTGATGCGTGTCCCATCAATTTGCTGCCACAACAACTTTATTGGCACGCCAAAGCGAAAGATTTTAAAAAAGCACAAGATTATCATCTATTTGATTGCATTGATTGTGGCTGCTGCGCTTATGTGTGCCCAAGTCATATTCCCTTGGTGAGCTATTATCGTTATGCTAAGGCTGAAATTCGTGCCAGTGAGCGTGAACGTCAAAAAGCTGAAATGGCTCGACGACGGCATGATTTTCATACTTTTCGTATTGATCGCGCTAAAAAAGAACGGGCAAGCCGTCATAAGAAAGCGGCGGCTAGGGCGACGATTAAGGCTGCCGTAGAAAGGGCGAAACAAGTTAAATCTGAGGTTTCGTATAATAGAGTTGTCCGTAAATAAAAAGTCAAAATCAAGTCAAAATCAAAACCAGACCTGGCAGGTTGAAAAGAAAACCTGCCAGATCAAAGTCACAAGTGAGTTCGGGTTTTGGTTTTGGTTTTGATTTTGACCTGGCAGGTTTGGGTTTAACCTGCCAGGTCTGGTTTTGACTTTTTATTTACTGACTCGTCTAATGAATAGATATTATCATGGCTAAAGAACTTTATGTAGGTAAAATCCTTACCGATGAAATGATTACCACTGGCAAGCAGTTTCTTCAGCAAATTGAGGCTGTGATGCCAATCACGGCTTCATTTTGGTTATATACGTCTGAAGCTGAAGTTTGGCGTTTACATCTTGTAACCTCCCTTATGGCAACCCAGGGACCTAGAAAGGTGTATGACAAAGTTCTTAACGTCCTTGATGCTGACCAAGAACATGAATATAGCTTACCAGCGGTTTCTCTATATGCAACGGACGACAATGATCAATACGTCTCATCGCTACGAATGATGCCCCTCAGTCATGAAGTCTCAGAAAAGAGATTGACAAGCCTTGGCGTTAATGGGCGTTATATTGAGGATGCCTATATTTATCGTTTATATGAGGCAAAGGCTGATAAATAACCCTGTTAGAAATCCGATTTTTTAAAAAAATCGGATTTCTTTGACATGAAGTCTATGAAAAATAGCTTAAACCAATTAGGCAAAAAAAAAATCCCTTTTTTATTTATTATTGATTTTGATCTCAAAAATTTCTACATCGCGCCCTTTGACAAGCTAGACAATCAAATCTTTTTTTCAATTGACGGATTTTCCAATGTGATACCCAATAGCCATCCGTTTCACTATTTAATTCAAAAAAAAAAGCCATCCGTTTTGCCAGATACAAAAAGGCTTTTAATACAGTTATCCAAGAAATGATTGAGGGCAATAGCTACCTACTCAATTTAACCTTTCCAACAGAAATAGAACTAAATACAAGAAATTCTTCACTTTTAAATATATTTCTCTCCAGTCAAGCCCCATTTAAGCTTTATTTTAAAAACCAATTTATCACCTTTTCGCCTGAACGCTTTATTAAAATTAAAGACAATCTGATTAAAACTTATCCTATGAAAGGCACTATTGATGCTCACATTTTAAATGCTCACTCAAAAATTTTAGCCGATGAAAAGGAAAAGGCGGAACATGTTATGGTTGTCGATTTGCTCAGAAATGATCTTTCAATCGTCGCCAAAAAAGTAAGCGTCAATAGATTCAGATATATAGATAAAATAGAAGCCGGCTCCAAAGCACTTTTGCAAGTCAGTTCAGAAATTTCAGGCATTTTAGAAAAAAATTGGTCTGAAAGAATTGGCGATATTTTATTTTCGCTATTACCTGCCGGCTCAATCACAGGCGCACCAAAAAGAAAAACAATTGAAATTATCAATGCGGTTGAAGGTTACAAGCGGGGATTTTTTACGGGGGTATTTGGCTATTTTGATGGAAAGCAGTTAGATAGTGCGGTGATGATTCGTTTTATAGAGAGAAAGGGGAATAAGTTGATTTATAAAAGTGGGGGGGGGATTACGATTGATAGTAACGTCTCCAGTGAATATGCCGAAATGTTGGAAAAGGTTTATATTCCCTGTGGTTGAGAATTTTATGCAGGCGACGCAGGCATTCCTTTGCGCCGCGTGGGAACGAGAAAAAAATATAATCGTGCGATTGTTTAAAAAACGTCATTTTGGTAACTAGGTAACTGATATAAGTGGTGTAAAATTCAAAGTTGTACGGAAAGGAATGGCTGATACTTATTATCAAATCTGTTGGACTGGTGAGGTGACAGATGAATTGATGAGGCAATATGCGGGTACTTCTCGAAAACTTAATGATGTGACGGCACGGGTTAAAGAAAAACGGAAGCGTCTCGCCCCAGAAGATATGCCGACATTTATTGTTATTGTTGAATTTAGCAATCCTTATGCAAAGGTGGTAAAAGAATGAGCAAAGTCCAAGAACTCCATGATCAAGCGATGATCTTATCCGATCAGGCAATGGTGGCACGTCATCATGGTGAAAAAGAGCGTGCGATTGCTTTGTCGTATCAAGCTTTTGAGTATGAATCACAGGCGGCGGCATTGATTCCTGATGAAAAAGCGTCTGAACCCACCCGCTCTATTCTTTATTGCAGTGCCGCTTCTCTGGCTTATGATGCTAAAGAATTATGGGAAGCCCAACAACTTATCGTAGAAGGTTTATCGGGTTATCCATCACCGCGTATTAAACAAGCGTTAAAATCTTTATATGAAAAAATTAATGCTGAATTGCAAAAACAAGTGAGAAAGCTGACTTTCAAAAGTGAATATGTACAAGCACTTCACTGCTAGTACAGGAACGCTACAATTTCCATACCATCCACGCACTTTGCTGTTATTAAGTAGTTAAAAATATACCACTGATGGGGCAACCATTTGGAAGTTGCCCCTTAACTTAATGGCGATTCAAGCTTTCTTAAGTCAATTTTGCAAACAAATATTCGCGATTAAGGCGAGCAATGTGGCTCAAGGGAATACTTTTTGGACATTCAAAGGAACAAGCCCCCGTATTTGTACAAGCCCCAAAGCCTTCTTTATCCATTTGGGCGACCATTTGTTCAACCCTTTTTTGTCTCTCCACTTGCCCTTGCGGTAACAAGGCTAAGTGTGACACTTTGGCGGCGACAAAAAGCATGGCAGAGGCATTTTTACAAGCCGCCACGCAAGCACCGCAGCCAATACAGTCTGCTGCTTCAAAAGCATCTTTCACTTTATTATTGGGAATTGGAATCGTGTTGGCATCGGGAGCCGAGCCAGTATTCACTGAAATGTAACCCCCCGCCTGAATGATTCTATCGAAAGCCGATCGATCCACTATCAAATCTTTCATGACTGGAAAGGGTTTGGCTCGCCAAGGTTCGATATAAATCGTGTCTTCGTCTTTGAAATGACGCATGTGCAATTGACAAACGGTTATTCCTTGTTCAGGACCATGGGCTCTACCGTTAATGTAGAGACTACACATGCCACAAATGCCTTCGCGGCAATCGTGATCAAATGCCACCGGCTCATCGCCTTTTTTCAGTAAATCTTCATTTAAGATGTCCAGCATTTCTAGGAAAGAGAGTTCTGGAATAATCCCATCCAGGGTGTAATCTACCATTTTGCCCTGAGTTTCGCGGTTTTTTTGTCGCCAAATTTTTAAATAGAGTTTCATGATTTTTTTTTTTGCTAGGAGTCCAAGATTTATCTTGGAGGTTTTCACCCTTTGACACAAGAAACAATGTAATTACCATTGCTTTTATGATGTCGAAGAGTCACAATTTTCTCGTGCAGGGCTTGAAGCAAGAATTTATTAAATTGCTTAAATCCATAATCAGTTTCACTGAATGACGGATTCAAAACCAACATTTTTTTCTTGACAGTACCATTCGTGGCTTCTTCACCCTTGTCTTCTAATGATTTCACGGCTTGACACAGTAATCGATACGCGAGTGAAATATCAGATTGAGTCTTGCTACTCTGCATTTTTTTCTCAAGTTCAGCCACTTGAGCCTTGGTACTCTGTATCTGTTTCTCAAGTTCAGCCACTTGAGCGTTTTCCGTCGGCGCCTTGATTATTTCCGCTTCTCTGGGAAATATTTTTTGACAGCCCGATGAAAAACAGCACAATTGTTTAATCACCATCATTTTATGTTTCGGTGAATAATCTGCAAAGGCATGATTGGCATATTTACAACAGACGACTAAATTATATAGATCGTCTGTGCCACCTTTGGCGCGTGGTATGACGTGATCGATACTGGCTTCATTAATATCTAAGACTGCATTACAGTAAAAACATTTACCACCTTGATTAAATAATAGGACATTTATTTTTTTCATTTTTCATTTTTCATTTATCAAACATACCGATTAATTTATGCTAACAAACGCTAACAATAGCACTCTAACAGAGAGGGTGAATCTACCAAAGACCGAATGCGTCGAGTCTTTGCTAGAAGTCCAATATTTATCTTGGACTTCCTTGATAAATCTTAACGTCGTGGCTGTTCACATAATTTTAAGCCTTTTTCCTTAAAAAGGCTCAAATCTACTGACGGGTTCCGAATTTCTTCAAGGTTTTTATACCCACGCGCACTCGCTAAGAAACTCGCTAAATCATTTAGCGCGTAAATGTTGTCATTGACATTAAATGTGACAATGCCTGGTGGCATACATTCTAATTCTCCTTTGGAAACCGTAAAAGGCCATTTGTCCTCATATTCTTTTGCTGTGATCAAAAGAGAGGGTAGCTTTCTTTGTTTGGCAAGTGCTTTTTTGTAATATTTTAACTTGTCTTGGTACTTTTTATTGTCTGGAAAAAGTCTTACTAATTCTGTATATTCTCTTAAATTAGCTTTTATTTGCTTTGATGATAGCTTTTTTAAGCTAGCCAAAATCTTTTTTTCGGTCGCCTGATTCAGTTCGCCTTGGGCTTTTTTAATCAATTTCTGAAAATCAGGATGATGAGCGTACTCAGATTGCTTGACAAATGCGATTGTTTTTTCATACTGATGCGCTTTCATCAATTGATTTATCTTTTGAAGAGCCTTTGCTTTTTTAGCATCATTCACCAGTCTTTTCACCCGGCAATCGGTTTCAATATGAGACAATTCGGTATTGATAAGCGCGTCATAATTGCCCTTCATATACAAAGCGCGTAAATTCGCAACCTCTTTATCAAGGGCTTGTTTGCTCTCGGCTACAAGTGCTTGTAGTTCAGGCGCATTTAACGAACTTGCCAGTTGGTAGGCTTCTCCGTATTGCTCCGCTTTTATCAGTTCAGGCACTATATTGAGTGCCCTCTTGATCCGTTCCTTTTTCAATCTTTTTTTAGCATTTTCAACCCATTGTGCTATCTGATTGTCAAATTTGACATAAGGCATACCTTGAATGATAAGGCTTTGATCTTGACCGTTGTCGTACAAAGTTTGCAATTCGGCAAGTCGTTCTTCGCGCATGGCTAGAAATGTTTTTTTTTTCTTTTTCATTTCTGCTCTTTCAATATAGGCTTGGAATTGATCACCTTGGTTTTCAGATTCTATCCAAGCATTTTGTATCAATAAGCCTACTAAAAGGGGGTCTTCATAATTGAACGATACAATGGCTGTTACAATGCCTAATAAAGCGATTATCATTTGGCTACTCGCGGCCACCGTCACATTGAATTTATCTTCAATAAAATCAATGAAATGTGGTGAAATGACTATGCCAACGATTATGAAAATAATACCCGCATTCAAGGGAGTCACTAACAAAACTAAACCAAAAATGATAAAGCCTATGGTAAATATCCAATTCATCATCCGAAATAGCGTTTTAAGCACTCTCAATCCGATGCGATGTACATTCGATAATAACGCTTTCAAAATATTCATTGAAGTTTATTTTTATTTGTTGTTGTTGGATGAGCTAACAATCCTAGCACGTACCCGCTCTAAATCGGCAGCGGTATCAACGGAACTCGGGTAGTTGGAGGTGACAAAGGTAAAAATACTTTTGCCGGCTTGAAGAAAACGCAGTTGTTCTAATTTTTCCGCTTCCTCTAAAGGACTTTTAGGCAGTGAATGATAGGTTTCAAGCACTTGCCGCTGATAACCGTAGATGCCAATATGGCCCAAAAATGGGGTAGTTTGAGGCCAATTTTCTGTTTTCACATCGCGGACATAAGGGAGCGGGTTGCGTGAAAAGTAAAGGGCATAGCCATCATGTCGTCGGGTGATTTTGACAAGATTCGGGTCAAAAATTTTTTCATTGTCGATAGGGCAAGCCGGGGTTACAATATCAGGCATTGGATTCTTTTTTTCAAATATTTCAATCAGTTGATTAATGAGTGTCGGCTCAATCAGTGGTTGATCGCCTTGTACATTAATAATAATATCACAGTCCAAGTTATCTAAAATAGAGACGATGCGCTCTGTACCAGAGGTACAATTTGTGTCTGTCATCCAGACTTTGCCACCCCAATTTTGTACTGCTTTTACCACTTTTTCAGCATCCGTCGCAATATGTACTTCGCTCACTTTTGAGGCTTGCAGGCAGCGTTGATAAATATGCCAAAGCATCGGATGTCCTCCAATGTCGGCAAGTACTTTATTCGGTAAGCGCGTCGAGGCGAGACGTGCGGGGATAACAACGATACTTTTTAATTGTTTCATATTTTTCCTCCTCGTCCAAACCGAAGGTGGACTCCGAAAAGCTTACTCCTCACTTGACAAGCAGACTGATTATGGTTAATCATTTAAAATGATGGATTTTTTAATTTTTGACAAATGAGGAGTCAAGTGATGATGCTCAAAAAACTGATGGCTCTCCTATTGCTGAGTCTAAGTGGCATAACTTATGCTAATGAATGTTCTGTTCCCATACATAGTAGCATTGATCTACGTTGGGTGATGGGCGTAAACGTTTTTGAAGGCACACTGCATATGAGTGGTTGTAGCGGGCAGTTCGTTGTCAGGTTTTTTAACGCTAAGTCTAAGACAACCGAAACTGTCATACAATCGATGAGTTCGCAAGATACCAAACTGGGACTGGTTATCATGGGCTTTGATCCCATTGATGGGCGTACCAAAAAACCTCTTCCCTCTTATCCGCCAGATAATTTTTTATTTCGACGAAATGTAGACGGTTCATGGGAGATTACCAATTGCGATACTAGAAAAGTCTGTGCCTCTGTAGATATTCTCGCGGTTCGAGAAAATAAAGCGATCAAAGATATTGGAACGGACACTTTAGTCAAGATTATTCAAGACTATCCCTCAGAATATCTCTTAATTGATGCCCGAGCGGAGAAAGATTATGACAAAGGTCATATTCCAACGGCGGTTTCTGGCAAAAAACTTCTAAAAGACAAAAGTAAGTTGCTTATCTTCTATTGTTGGAATGAAGAATGTGCTTTAAGTGCTGCCAAAGCCGCCAAAGAGGCGGGTTACGAAAATGTTTTCACTTACGCCATTGGTGTTGCGGGTTGGCAAAAAGCAGGGCAAAAATTGGTTGTCACCAAACCAAAAGTTTTGCTGAGCATACGTTCTAATGTCTACAATGACAAAGTTTATGTGGATGGCGAATATAAGGGGAGCACACGTTTAGATTTATGGCTCGCGCCTGGTTTACATTCAGTGAAAGTCGAGAAAGATGGCTATAGTATTTATGAAGAACAGATTGATTTACAGAAAAAAAGTCGTCTGATTGCAAAATTGCACCGACAAAAACACCAGAAGAATCGCCCTGCCAATGATATTATTGGTACTGATAAGTTGCTCGAATTTATTCGAGGTGCTCATTCTGATTATGTTTTAATTGATGCGAGAGAGGAGAACGACTATAAAAAAGGGCATATTCCAACGGCTATTTCTATTCCTTTTTCTCAGTTTGAGAGCAACAAAGCTCGACTTCCAAAAGATAAAAACACTGTGCTTATTTTTTATTGTTGGCATGAAACCTGTGAGTTAAGCACACAGACTGCTAGGCAGATGGGTTATCGAAATGTTATTTCCTATAGGCTTGGTGTTAAGGGCTGGGAAGCGGCGGGATATAGATTGGCTAAAAAAAATCTACGTTTTTAGGCGCTCATTCTAATACCACCACTGCCGCTGCAATCTCCGCCGAATGAGATAAACTGACATGGACATTGCTTACCCCCAATCCTGATGCAATCTCTGCCGCCGCACCGTATATCGTCACATACGGTGCGCCGCTGTCTCGGTTAAGGACTTCAATATCTTTAAAAGTCACATTTTGCGTTAAGCCAGTTCCGATGGCTTTCATAAACGCTTCTTTGACCGCAAATTTGCCGGCGTAATGTTCAACCGGATAGTGATAACGCTGACACGAGGCGATTTCTTGCGCTGTGAAAATGCGCTGCAAAAATTTGTCACCATATTTTTTGATGCCCTCCTGGATACGGATTTGATCGGCGATGTCTATACCTAAACCTATTATCATGAATTAAATGAATCAATAATATATTGAAATACCCAGAGCAATTTTCCAAGCTCGTTTATGTAATATCGACGAATATCCATTAATAAAATATCATTCTCAAGCCTCATGAACTGCCAAGTTTCACCTGTCGTCACACACCCATAAATAAAGTTAAAATCTGCCCCTTCATTTTGAGTGAATATTTTTGCGCCCTGCATTTGTGCAATACATTGACCTAAACCTTCTTTGACATCATTTTTTTTAGCTTCAACTAAAGAAAAAATAGGCACTTGTATGGTGCTTGAAATAGGACCTTTGGACAAAATAAAATCACATTCACCATTTAATCCTTTTTCAGAATCAGCTTCTAAATTTTCACCTGAGAAAATTGAAAAAGACTTATTATTTATTTTTTCCAGTTCTAGCAAAATCGGAGCGACAATAAATTCTGATCTGGCTTTTTCACTAGATGAAGAGAGTGCCAATTCTAAACTCAGATCTAAGGTTTGCTTTAACCAATCACTTGGCTCAATCTCATTTTCTGAATCAAATAATTTGACTTTTTTTTCAGTTAAATTAAAGTCTTTTTTGACTCTTTTGAGAGAGAATTCGCTATAAGACATGACTATCTGCTCCTTTAAATCACTGCCATCGGGGGCAACCATAAAGGATTGCCCCTACATCATACCGTTGTAGGGGCAATCCCTTGTGGTTGCCCTTACAATCCAATAGGATTTTTTTGATTTGATTTAATGTGACTTAGTAACCACCCTTACGCTTACTTTCTGGCAAGCCCGCCACTAATGTCCCTTGTTTATCAGGGCTTTTAGGGAATAATTCATAAAGGCTCTTAGCATTCACCTTCTTGTCATCCCAAAGCTTTTGCATAGCCTTGACGATGTTCCGCATATTCGGTTGATTGCTAGCATTATTGATGTATTCATCGCGCAGGTAGTTGATGATATCCCAGTGGCGTTCTGTCAATTCCTCGATACCCTCTTGTGCCGCAATGAACTTAGCCACTTCTTCATTCCAGTCATCCACATTAACCAAATAACCCTTCTCAGTCGCCTCAATCGTTTTGCCATTAACTTCGTAAGCCATCTATTTTATCTCCTAAGTAAATTCTCAAACATTATAACATTCTAATTTTTTAACTTTCAAGACACCCTTAAAGCGGCTTGTAAAGCCCGCAAAGCTTGCCCCCGATGACTTAACTGATTTTTAACCGCAGGCGGTAACTCTGCTGATGCACAATCATGAGTAGGCACATAAAACAGCGGATCATAGCCAAAGCCATTTTCACCACGCGGCACTTGTAAAATCCGCCCTTCCCATGTCCCCTGACAAATCAATGGCATGGGATCATTCGCATGGTGCATATAAACAATAACACAGTGATAACGTGCTGTGCGTTGATCGTCTGGCACTGCTTTTAATTTATCCAACAATAAGCGATTATTATCCTCATCGCTTGCCCCCACACCTGCAAAGCGAGCCGAATAAATCCCCGGCGCACCTTTGAGGGCATCAATTTCAATGCCCGAATCATCTGATATGGCCGGCAAACCGGTATGTTGAGCGGCATTTCGCGCTTTGATTAAAGCATTTTCAACAAAACTCAGCCCGGTTTCCTCAACATCAGGCACATTAAACTGGCTTTGGGGGACAACTTGAAACGCTGCCAATATTTGGGCAAATTCACGTAATTTTCCCTGATTTCCACTCGCCAAAACGATAGTTTTCATGTTGTTACTCATTTCATTAATTAAAATGGTACATCGTCATCTAAATTGTCGGGGGGAGGCGGTGTACTGGGTGCCGGTGCTTGCGTGGGTTGTTGATTCACAGGGGGCTGTGGTGGAGCCCCATAATTATTGGTCTGTTGGTATGGGGAGCCACCCGGTGCCGGCGCCCCATAATTAGCACCATCCGCACGACTTCCTAACATTTGCATCTCACGGCCATAGATTTTTGTGGTATAGCGATCTTGCCCCGTATTTTTGTCTTGCCATTTTTCCGTGCGGAGACTACCTTCTACATAGATTTGTGAACCTTTCTGTAGATATTGTTTGACGATTTCAGCTTGGCGGTCAAAAAAAACAACGCGGTGCCACTCAGTCTCCTCTCGCCACTCACCCGTTTGTCTGTCCTTAGTAGAAAAGTTGGTAGCCAAGCTGATATTTGCTATAGCAAGCCCTGCTGCTGTATATCGCACATCGGGATCATTTCCCAATCGGCCTATTAAAATGACTTTATTAACGCCACGAGACATCTCATATTCCTCTTATTTTTTAAGATTTAGGTGGACTTTGCATAGTAACAGCGAGTATAAACCAGAGCAGCGTCAAGGTGCCACAAAAAGCAAAAACGGCTCCGATACTATAATGCTGATGTAACCAACCACCTAAAAGGCCGCCTAAAAATGCACCAAAGAATTGTGAACTAGAATATACGCCCATTGCCGCGCCCCGGTTTTTCGTCGGTGCGATTTTACTGATGAGGGAGGGTAGGCTAGACTCAAGAAAGTTAACCGCTGTAAAAAAGAAAAAGAGCATGATAACAATTCCAATGAAGCTATCAACTAAATAGCTCAAACCAAGCTCAGATAAACCCAATAGAACGATTGCGCCGACAAAGATGATTTTAAAGTGGCGATATTTTTCTGCGATGATGATGAAAGGCACCATGGCAATGATTGAGGCAATCAGTACAGATATATAAACTTGCCAATGATGAGCTGGCTCAAGTTGGGTGTTGACTAATGCGATAGGCAACACGACAAATAGTGATGTCAGTAGCAAATGTAGCACTAAAATGCCAATATTCAAGCGTAACAATTGGGTGTCTTGCAACACGCTTTTAAACGGCACCGGCTCTCGCTGAAATTTGTGATTTAAAGGCACTGGCACCTTAAAGTGCAATATGATAATCCCAGCTAAAGCAAACACCGCTGTGAGCCAAAAAATGCCCGGCACATCTATCCAGCGATATAATAAGGGACCAGCAATCAGTGCCAAAATAAATGAGGCACCAATACTTATACCCAATATTGCCATTGCTTTGGTACGATGCTCTTCAGGACTCAAGTCCGCCGTCAGCGCTAACACCGTTGAGGCAATCGCGCCACAGCCTTGCAGGGCACGACCTAAAATAATACCAGTCATCGAGGTGGACATCGCCGCCATGATACTACCCAGGGCGAATAGAAATAAACCAATATAAATAATTGGTTTACGTCCAAAACGATCAGATAACATCCCAAAAGGGATTTGTAAAATAGCCTGTGTGAGGCCGTAAATACCTATCGCCAATCCTACCAAGAGGGGAGTTGCACCGGGTAAATCTTGTGCATAAAGTGCGAAAACGGGGAAAATCATAAATAAGCCCAGCATACGCATGGACATAATACTGGCTAATGCCACAGTGGCACTTTGATTAGTAGTCATAATGATGGTTAAAAAAAAATGATAAGCAATTAAACCTGATAAAAATGACATTATATCATGTCATTGCTATCGTTTTGGCAACCCCATTGCTGAATTGAATTTTTACACCAAAATTAATTAAACGAAATTTAAACACTATATGATAATTAAAATGAATCCATTTCTCCAACAATTAATCGAAGATTTGAAAACATTTTCTTCAGAATTACTCTTGCCTGGATTACAAGCAACACAACAAATATCCACTGATATGGGGACAGTGGCAAGTACGACTGCTTTATTAAAATCTATTGAGTTTTTAACCGGATTAATACCGCAACTGGTAGCAGAATTACAAACGACGGATGCCACCCATAAAGTCATGCTGTCTTACACCCCTTCGCCTAGACAGGCCACTTTTTCACGTCGCCCCAGCGATTATCAACAAGATATGAAAAAACGTCTCTTGCCGGCTCACTGGGTTAGTACTTTACCCGTTGTAGAAATTGATACGCGCCCCTTGCGCTGGTTAGTCCATTTACTTGATTTACAGCAAACCGCCTTAGAGAAAGTACAGACACGCACTATTAAATATATTGATGACTCTCTCATCACACAACAAGGCTCCTCAAGCTATGCACGAAATGATCGTGCTACCTTATTAAACATGCGTTCACGTTTAGATGAAGCACAAAGTAAATTAGAACATGCTCGCTCGACTTTGATGCGAACTGTGCAATTAAAATTAGTGGCATCTTCAAACTTACCCTACCCTTATCCACGCTCTTCGGCATGGCTTCGCTTAAGACGCTTTGCTCAACAATTGATACAGCCAGAGGAGTACTTGCCAACTTTTCTACATAATTTGTTACATGGAACGGTAGAAATTGCTGATACGCCCTATTTATATCAACGCTGGTGCGGGGTTAAATTACTCTCTGCCTTTGAATCCTTAGGCTGGATATGGCATGAGGATCCCACAGGTGCTCTGTTTCTGGGGGGAGAAATTCGTTTGTATAAAAATGACGTAGAACTCAGTATTTGGATAGAGCCTAGATTATCACGACGTACACATCCTAGCGGTTTTATTTGTAAAGATGTGACTGAAACCCATCCTGATTATTTAATTGTGACGCCGGGTATTTATGGTATAGATGCTTTTATTTTAGATCCCACGACGACGGCTGATGCTGGGATTCGTCAAAACAAAGCCAAATATCTCACGACCATAGAAGGTATCGCAATGGCAAATGTTGCCGGCATTCCGCTGGTGCGTAATCCACTGAGAGCCTGGTCAGCGTCACCCTTGCACAAGCCCCATTGTGAGCTTGAAACATCTGATGGGCGCACCGGCACAATTCCCATGCATCCTTTAGATTGGAGCGAACAGCCAATGTTGGAATGGGTTCGGGACATTCATAATTATGCTCTGGCGTGGGGAACGGGTAAAATGTTAAGAGACTAAGTTTATGAAAGAACGCTTATTTTTTGCATTATGGCCAGACTTAAATGTACGTCAAGCCATCAAAGAACAAACTCAAAGAGTCACACAAGGCATTAACGGTAAAATCATGCCTGAAGAAAATTGGCATATTACTTTGGCATTTATCGGTGAGGTTGATAAGCCAACTAAACAGTGTATGCAGCAAGTTGCGGCAACCGTGCAAGGGGAACGTTTTGATCTGTCTTTAGATAAAATAGCTTATTGGCCAAAACCACGTATTTTATGGCTTGGCGCGACCAAAACACCGGAGGCTTTGGAGAATTTAGTCAACAATCTGACGATGGGTTTAGAAGACTGTGGCTATTCTCCCGATCCTCGCCCCTTTAAACCCCATCTGACCTTGATGCGTAAAGCCGCCCGCGTTAAAAGCTTGCCGGCGGTTGCACCTATTGCATGGTCGGTGGAAGATTTTTGTTTAGTGCGATCTACCATTGGTGCTCGTTATCAAGTGATAGCGCGTTGGGAACTTTAGGAGTAATGCCATATCGTATCGGGCAACCATAAAGGATTGCCCCTACCTTCAATGCCGTTTTTACTTCGTATCGTAGGGGCAATCCCTTGTGGTTGCCCTTAACGGCTCCTCTGCGGGCAATATAAATATGATAAAAACAAAATCTAAAATTGTCCTACTCACCAGTGCTCTTATCTTATCTTATCTTATCTTCTAGTGCGCCAGCCTCGACTCAAGTCACTCAAGCTCACGCCTATACGGGGATACGATTGAACAGTATTAGCCATTTTGATCCCAAAACAGTCACTTATAGCTTGGATTTTTATCTATGGTTCCGATTTCAGGGGGCTATCAATCCTCAACACATTCAATTTATAAATGCCGTCGAGCCGATTCAATTAGGTACACCTATCATTGAAGAAACCCTTGGTAAAGAAACTTACCGACTTTATAGAATTAAGGGCAATTTCAAAGGAAATAAGGAGTACTCAAACAAGAAATTTTAGGCAATCCTAAATACCTCCTGCCCAGCAACACTTATGGTTGCCATTAGAAGAAACCACAGGGCGTACCATTCCAAACCTGATACGTTTTGTGACGGCTTCGCTGATTTATATTTTGGCGTTATTTGGCATCATTGCCTTTGTCTTGGAAAGACCGCTCATCAGTCTATTGGCAACCTCTGGCGTGGTGACTATCATTATTGGTTTAGCGGTTCAAATTTGACCGTTCACTTCGCATCGGAGACTGGGTCAAAATAGGTGCTTTTGATGATAGCAAAGTCGTTAATATGAATTGGCGAGTGACTCAAATTGAAACCCGACGGGGCTATATTGTCAGTATTCCCAATAGCACGGTAGCGACTTCGGAAATCCATAATTTTAGTTATCCAGATAATCAATACTGGTTACGGTGTTTCATCTGCAACGCCCAATCGAATCCATTACTATCTTGGAACAAGACGCGAATGTAATCGAATAAAAAGAGCAAGTTATCATTGTCGAAGGAACGATTGAAGTTGACAACGGTTAAATCGGGGCAAGAGTATAATCGGGAGCGTTGCTTTACCCCGTTTGCCGTTTCCATGAGTGATGCACACGTTAAGATGGCGATGTCACGTAAATCCCAAAGCTGAAGCTTTGGACTCCAATCGGTTTTTTTGAAAAATAGGATTTCTCTCTGCCATTTTAAATGTCAAAACAAAAACAATAACTACACGGATTGTATTTAATAAAGGATAAGTCAAAACCAAAACCATAACTACACGGATTGTATTTAATAAAGGATAAGTCAAAACTGAACTCCTTACAATAATGTAATCCCGACAGTTTTGTATGTTTTGACTTATCCCTTCTAAAAAGTAATCCCTGTAGTTGTCTGTTTTGACTTATCCTTTATTATCCGTGTCACAAATGACCCTACAACATCCAAATGACTTCAATCCTATCACTCACCGCTTCTCTCTTACCCACCTCATCCCAATCTTTCACCGCACCCCGACTAAAAATAATCAACCATCCACTGTCCAAACTTAGCCGATCCAAATAATCGAGCAATTGCTTTTTTCCCTCAGCAAGAGCAATTTTGCTATTAAGCTTCAACTCAAAGGCAAAGCGTTCTCCAGCAAATTCAATACACAAATCTAAACGTCCCAAACCAGCGGCGTATTCTCGGCTGATCTGCCCACCGCCATTCACGATGCGTTGTTACCAAGCCATAAATAATAAATGATGTGCGGTGTAAGTGCGGCGTTTTGTTATCAGTTCGCTATGTTGCTTATAAAATTCAATATAAGTGTCCAAAAGTTTTTCAATATCCAATTTTCCATCGGGTTTGACATACCATTGTGGATTAAACCTAAACACCATTCCTGTCCCAAAGCGTTGACTAACCAAGGTTGTCCGCGAGTTAAGTGATCAATTTGTTGTATTGCGGGATGAGTAAAGGTTTGCCCAGTGTCTGTGGTAAGTACTGAACCACAACTTTTCCAGCATTTTGGAGTCCAAAGCTAAAGCTTTGGACTCCAAAATATCCGATAATTTATGCGTCAATTTGACACTGGTTCAGTCCGGTGTCATGTCTGTTAATTACCATAAATAACGACAAGGATTGGTTATAATAAAGCAAAGGATAAAAAACGAGATCAGCACCAAATTATGAATATCGAAATTCAAAATGAAGAAAAACTCAAACAATCAAGATGCCATGTACTCAACCAAAACTTGCAAAAACGAATTGCCATTCACTGATTATCCTGTGACGCTGATTGATGCGCGATTGAACAAATCAATAGATTTTGAAGAAATTGTCAGCGCCTTACGTGCTGAGAGAAGCGATTGTCAATTTGTGGTCAAAAAAAAGGCTGCAATGGAAACCCCCGGAGAAACTGAGCGGTTTTTAGTCATTCGTGATTATGGCAAAGCCGCCTTTGAAGAGGGTGGTCCACTTAATCGTGACGACGAAAAGTTAAAAGCGAAAGGCGTTGTGCTGAAAACCTTAATCATCAATCCGCAAGACAGAAAGCTGACCAACAATCTCCCTTCTGGAACAGACTTAAAAAGGGACTTAACCGTCAGTTTAAGTGGACTACACATCAGAGATATTTTGATGAGAAATGAAAATATTTCTGAAAGGTTTCCCTGCTATAGCCTGATGGAAGGCATGGTGTTCCTGTACAGGCAAAAAGCGCTCTTTGTGGATAATGGCAATTTACACATAATCAACCTATCTGATAATTATTTTTTTTACCGTAAATTTCGTCTCATTACAAAGAGATGCTATAAAAATGTTGAAGTTCAGATAGAAAGTTACTATGACAAACCTTTGGACAAAAAGCCGAAAGACGAGCTTAAAGGGCATCAGTACATTATTGTCTCCAAAGAATCTGTGATTGAAATAACCAAAGGCATACTGTTTGATCATGAAAACCTGCAATACAGGGTGGAGCAGAAAAATGCCTTTAAGGATGAGCAGACGCTGAGTAATTGTGGCATTATTGAGATTGATGGCGTATTTAATCCAGATAAGTTTTTTCCCTTGCTGGATGTCTCTTTTGTGCGTTACAACCAATATACAGTGTTGCCGTTTCCATTTAAGTTAATAGAGAAATTTATTGAACTTGAAGAAATTGGCTATCCTTCGTGAAGGACACGGAGCGTCCAAACAGGCATTCCTTTGCAGAGCAAAAATGCCATCGCCGTTAAGGATTGCCCCTACGTGATATGCCATTTTTGTAGGGGCAATCCTTTATGGTTGCCCCTGTTAGGCGATGGCATCAATTGTATCAAACGCAGATGCGCTTCTCATTACGGCGGGTGCAGGCATGGGGGTTGACTCTGGATTGCCAGATTTTAGGGGCAATGATTGTATTTACTTCAAATGTTGATGGACATTTTCAAAAAGCGGGATTTAACAAAGATAAGATAATAGAATGTCATGGCTCTATACATTATCTTCAATGCAGTACACCCTGTCGTGATGACATTTGGGAAGCAGATCAAATTGAAGTCGATATGCAGGCTTTTGAAGCCAAGGCGCCACATTGTCAAGCTTGCGGAGCGATTGCACGCCCAAACATATTAATGTTTGGTGACGGAACAAATGAAAAGCAAACTGAAAAATACCATCATTGGCTTCATAAATTACAAGAAAACCGTTTCAAGTTAGCCATTGTTGAGATTGGTGCTGGGCAAGCAGTGCCAACGGTTAGAATTGAATCGGAAATCATAGCAGAGAAATACAAGGGCACATTGATAAGGATTAATCCGCGTGAGTATGAAATCCCAGACGGACAACTCTCCATACCATTAGGTGGTGCTGAGGCTGTCAAGCGTGTTTTTGAATTACTTAACTAACTTGAAATAGACGAACCGCCGCCGAGCCGCAAATAAATCAGAAATATACTAAGGAACGTTTGTGACTTTGACCTGGCAGGTTTTCTTTTCAACCGGTCTGGTTTTGAAGTTGACTAAGTTTAATTCTTAAATTCTGATTCAGACAATCTTAAACAAACCTTATTTTGTTTTATTCGTTGTCACCCATTAGTTGTACTCAGAAAAAAAACCGTTCTGCGGGGAAATCAATGACAGGACATGGTAACGAGCTAATTCACACTTGAAATAAAGCAACCCGTCTATAGATATATTAATATTATTAATTAACAAACAAAGAGAAAAAGAGAAAAATTTTAATGCAGATCAAAGAAATAGATTCTAATGAATTAGCCCAATGGTTGGAAAGTGAAAAGCCCCCAGTTCTAATTGATGTACGTACCCCACAAGAAATGGCACAAGCCTCTATTTCTACGGGCAAACCCTTACCATTAAATACCTTACCTTTTCGTCTTGATGAAATACCTAAAGATGAGACAGTTGTTTTTTATTGTCGCACGGGCGCACGATCTGGGCAAGCCTGTATGTATATGACACAACGGGGCTATGATAATGTTTATAACCTCTACGGCGGGATTGTGAGTTGGGCACGTAATGGCTTACCAATAGCACCCATGATCATCAACTAATTATTGGTATTACGGAGTCCAAGATTCATCTTGGACCAAAACAATTTTCCCCATCGTATCCCCCGCCTCAATCAATTGATGTGCCTTAGCAACCTGCGCCAAAGGCAACACTTGAGTCACTTTCACCTGCAACTTACCCGCCTCAATCAAACGGCTCGCCTCATCTAACATCACCCGCTGTGCCACCCGCGCCTCGTGCATCCCCATCAACATCGGCGTGAGCATCAACTCATAAATCAAACTGATATTGCGTAGCTTTGCCACCTTAATCGCATTACTATCGCAAACGGGCTCCAACAAAGTAACAACTTTGCCATAAATGCAAGCGGCAGAGATAGAACGACAAAAAATGTCGGCGCCCACCATATCAAAAACCACATCAACGCCTGCCCCCTTTGTCCAATCGAGCGCCGCTTGGACAAAATCAGTCTGCTTGTAATCAATACAATAGTCTGCCCCCAGCGACTGAGCAAACTCAACTTTCTCTTGGCTGCTCACCGTCACAGCAACACGCGCCCCCAAGCTTTTTGCCAATTGTATCGCCAAATGTCCCACGCCACCCACGCCCGCATGAATTAAAACCGTTTGATTAGCTTGCAACTGGCAACGATCAACTAACGATTCCCAAGCCGTAATCCATGCTAACGGTAAAGCTGCCGCCTCTACCATTGACAATTTTTTGGGTTTAAGAGCAGCGTAGTCTTGATGAAGGATAGTATATTCGGCATAATTACCCGGCTCATCAGTACCAATACCACCATTAAAAAAATAAACCTCATCACCGACTTTAAAACGACTGACGCTATCACCCACCGCATCGACGACACCTGCCCCATCACAACCCAGAATTTTGGGTAACTTATCGGGGACAATCCCCCCTTTTTCTCGCATTTTATAATCAACGGGATTAATCCCAGCAGCGTGTAAACGCACACGTATAAAATCGGGACTCGATAAATCAGGCGTCTCTACTTCGCTCATTTTCAGGACTTCTGCCCCACCTGCTGCACTTAATAAAACGGCTTTCATAAATATTATCCTTTTTTGTATTATACTTAAACCATCGGAGTCCAAGATTTATCTTGGACATCTTTTAAACAAAGGACCAAAAACATGTTAAACCTTAACTTAAAATCCTTATTTGATCGACTCAACACATATTGCACCCGATCAATGGAAAGTGCCGCTGGACTTTGTGTCGCCCGTGGCAACTACGACGTCTCCATCGAACACATGCTACTCATGTTGATTGAGGACCCTGATCGGGACTTTCAACTCATCTTGCGTCACTACGAAATTGACCCCGCCCGGGTCGAAAAAAGTCTGCAACATGCTGTAGAACTCGAAAAAACAGGCAATACCGGCAGACCCGTCTTTCCCCCCTTGCTGATTGAATTATTCCAAGAGGCTTGGATGTGGGCATCAGTCGAAATGCAGCTCGGAGAAATTCGCTCCGGCGTACTGATTTCCGCATTAGTTTCCAATCCCAGCCGCTATGGACAAGCCGAATATTTTGATCAGCTCAGAGACATACCCGCCGAAAATCTGCGCCGTCATCTCTTAGAGATCACAGCAAGCTCCAAAGAAGAAACGGCGGTCATGGAAATCGAAAAAGCCTCTCCGGGTCAAACTAAAGTCGCCCGCGAAGACACCGCTTTGGGAAAATATACCATTGATTTTACAGGACAAGCACGGGCAGGAGAGATTGATCCCGTGTTTTGCCGTGACCGAGAAATTCGCCAAATCATTGACATACTGAGCCGCCGTCGCAAAAACAACCCCATAGCCGTCGGAGAAGCCGGCGTGGGCAAAACCGCCGTGGTTGAAGGTTTCGCACTCAAAATTGTTGAAGGGGATGTCCCTGATATTCTAAAAAATGTTGAAATTTACGGACTCGATTTAGGCTTATTACAAGCCGGTGCCAGTGTCAAAGGCGAATTTGAAAATCGCCTCAAATCGGTGATTGAAGAAGTCAAATCTTCCCCCAAACCCATCATTTTATTTATCGACGAAGCCCATACGCTCATCGGAGCAGGCGGACAAGCGGGGGGCGGTGATGCCGCTAATCTACTCAAACCCGCACTCGCACGGGGAGAATTGCGAACAATTGCCGCAACCACTTGGTCAGAATACAAAAAATATTTTGAAAAAGATGCCGCCTTAGCCCGACGATTTCAACTCGTCAAATTGGGCGAACCCTCTCCCGCTGAGGCGGTAACAATTTTGCGCGGATTGCGTGACAAATATGAAGAAGCGCATGGCGTCTATGTGCGCGATGATGCCATCGAAGCCGCTGCCCATTTTTCTGCCCGTTACATATCGGGTCGCCAATTGCCCGATAAAGCGGTCGATGTGTTAGACACCGCAACAGCGCGAGTCAAAATCAGCGTCAGTGCTAAACCGGCATCTCTCGATGATTTAGAGCGTCAAATTCAAACCTTAGAGCGAGAATTAGAGGCTATTCGTCGAGACATTGCCACCAATCAGGGGACAGAAGATGCGAGGACGGCAGAACTCACGGATAAAATCGAACAATTAAACCAAGAACGGGAAGAACTCACACAACGTTGGGAAAAAGAACGAGAAGCGGTCACTACTGTGCTTAATTTGCGTGCCAAAGACGAGGCAAGCGAAGAACTCAGCACCGCCATGACAAATTTGTCAAACATCCAAGGGAATGCGCCACTGATTCACTACGAAGTCACCCCCGAAGTCATCAACGAAGTCATTGCCGATTGGACGGGTATTCCTGTTGGCAAAATGGTCAAAGACGAGATCAAATCCATACTCACATTCAAAGAATCCCTGAGCCAACGTATTAAAGGACAAGACAATGCCATTTTCGCCATTGATCAAGGCATTCGTGCGGCCAAAGCGGGACTACGTGATACCGACACCCCGATGGGTATTTTCCTGCTCGTGGGACCCAGCGGCGTCGGCAAAACGGAAACCGCTTTAGGTGTCGCCGACTTACTTTTTGGGGGAGAACGCTTTATGGTCTCCATCAACATGTCTGAATTTCAAGAAAAACACACCGTCTCCAGACTGATTGGCTCTCCCCCTGGCTATGTCGGCTATGGCGAAGGCGGGGTATTGACAGAGGCTGTGCGCCAACGCCCCTATTCAGTCGTCCTATTGGATGAAGTCGAAAAAGCAGACTTGGAAGTGATGAATTTATTTTATCAAGTCTTTGACAAAGGGCTCTTATCAGATGGCGAAGGACGCAATATTGATTTCAAAAACACGGTGCTTTTTTTAACCAGTAATTTAGCGAATGATCTTATTACGCAAGCCTGCGCTTCCGAAGAGCAACCTTCATTAGAAAACTTAGTCGAAAAAATACGCCCCATTCTGAGTAAACACTTTAAACCGGCTTTATTAGCGCGTATGGAAGTTGTGCCCTTTACGCCGATTAAGCCGGAAGCGATGGGCGACATTGTGAAAATCAAACTGCAACAGCTTGCACAACGATTACAGGAGAGTCAAAAAATACAATTTGTCTATCAAGACGCGGTGGTAGAGCAAATTGCCCAACGCTGCACGGAAGTGGAAACCGGAGCACGCAATATTGATCATATTATCAATCGCACCCTATTGCCTCGCATTGCCAGCGAAGTGTTAGTGCAGATGAGCGAGTCTCGTTTGCCTGAGACGCTGGAAGTGGGGATTGATGAGGGGGGGGATTTTACTTACGATTTTAGGGAATAGGCTGCTAGCACGCACCGCTACAGCTTTACCTCGGTGCGTGGGACGCACCCTACGCTTCAATGCCATTAATAAGGAGACAAAACAAATGTTATTTGCTAAGAAACTGAGCCTTGCGCTTGTTCTCATAACAAGTATGCTAGGGCTTGCTAAAGAGAGCTATGCTGGTAATATTACTGGTACTGTGACGGACACAGCTGGAAATCCTTTGGAGAATATTGGGGTGACAGCTTTCCATTGGATAGGCTGGTGGGAGGTGGTTAACTCTGACTCGACAGATGCTGCCGGCAATTATGATATTGATGCTTTGGATACCGAGAATTATCGCGTTAGATTCGAGGATAGCTCTGGGACTTATGCCCTTGAACATTACGACGATGCGCTGGATATTGACCATGCCACAAACATTGCAGTCACAGCCGGCACGACCACCCCTAACATCAATGCCCAGTTGGCTTTGGCAGCTCACATCACCGGCACGGTGACGGACAGTGCTGGAAATCCTTTAGGGAATATCGGCGTTATAATTTCACGTTGGAACGGCAGTGGGTGGGACTGGATTGGGGAGGTTTTGACTGAACCCAGCTCCGGCAACTATGAGATGGGCGGTTTAAATAGTGGTACTTATCATCTGGAGTTCAGGGATCAGTCTGGGACTTATATCCCCGAGTATTACGACGATGCGCCAACTCAAGAGAGTGCCAGAGATATTGTCATAACCGTAGGCACGACCACCCCTAACATCAATGCCCAGTTGGCTTTGGCAGGTCGCATCACTGGCACGGTAACGGACACCGCTGGAAATCCTTTATGGAATATTAATGTGGCGGCTTACCGTTGGAACGGCAGTTGGTGGAGCCAGGTTAACAATGTTTCTACCGATACTGTAGGCCACTATGATCTTGGCTCACTGACTACAGCTAGTTATCGCGTAGGCTTCACCTCACCTTCAGGGGATTGTGTCACCGAGTATTATGATGATGTGCCGATAATTAGCAGCGGCACGGATATTGCCATCACGGAAGGCGTGACCACGTCTAACATCAATGCACAACTGGCATGTTTCCCCACAAATGATGTTATTATCGACTTCGGTGCTTTATATGGCCTGTGGATGTGGATGAATAATGACAGTTGGCGTTCCCTGCATTCGCTTTCTGCCGAGAGCATGGTCACCGGAGACTTAGACAGGTCTGGTCAATACGAAGTCATTATCGACTTTGGCACCCAATATGGTATTTGGGTGTGGCTGAACAATAGCACTTGGCTCAAATTGCACAACTTATCGCCGAAGAGCATGGTGACGGGAGATATAGACGGTAGCGGTCAAGACGATGTGATTATCGACTTTGGCACCCAATATGGTATTTGGGTGTGGCTGAACGACAGCACTTGGGTTCAATTGCATTCAATCTCGCCGGAGAGCATGGTGACGGGAGATATAGACGGTAACGGTCAAGACGATCTGATTATCGACTTTGGCAGCCAATATGGTATTTGGGTGCGGATGAACAACAGCACTTGGATCAAATTGCACAACTTATCGCCGGAGAGCATGGTGACAGGAGATATAGACGGTAGCAGTCAAGACGATCTGATTATCGACTTTGGCACCCAATATGGTATTTGGGTGTGGCTGAACGATAGCACTTGGGTTCAATTGCATTCAATCTCGCCGAAGAGCATGGTGACGGGAGATATAGACGGTAGCAGTCAAGACGATCTGATTATCGACTTTGGCAACCAATATGGTATTTGGGTGTGGCTGAACAATAGCACTTGGCTCAAATTGCACAACTTATCGCCGAAGAGCATGGTGACGGGAGATATAGACGGTAGCAGTCAAGACGATGTGATTATCGACTTTGGCACCCAATATGGTATTTGGCGGTGGATGAACAACAGCACTTGGGTTCAATTACACACTTTATCGCCTGAGAGTATGGTGACGGGGAACATAGATGGCTTGCGCTCTAGCGGTGGTGCTCTACTGAGTGTGGAACCACCAGCAGGGGCAGACAACACGATGACAGAGTTACCGTCTCCATAACAGGATTTTAAGGCACTTGGAATCCAAAGCTAAAGCTTTGGACTCCAACAACTAGGTTTTTTCAATGACGGTTTCATTTATGGCGAATCAGATCACAATTTTGTTGTTAAATATTGACATTGTTGATAATGCAATAAATCCGAACAAGGGAGTAATCAACCCACTATCTCCTCGCTGCAGCTTGGAGTTACTTGATAAAAACTCGTTCAGTAGGGTGTAACCATCCTTTAACATGCTTACCCACCTTTTCAACAAGCCCTGAGAATGAAAATTTGGACTCGCTCTTTCTCAAAATATTATACGCGCCATTGGCATCAGCATTAACTAAAGTACCATCTTGGCTTCGGTACAAACCACGTTTGATTCGTTTGCCACTATAAGTCGGTTTGGCCTCTTTGTCATACTTTTTAGGCATTTGATCACCATCCACAAAACTCGCTTTTGAAGTGTAACTCTCGTTTGCAACTTTTAATTTAATTCCATGTTGCCCTAGTTTATAGCGCAATTTATCTATAAACTGGCCTAGAGACAAGTCCACAAAGTTTTGATTAGTTTTTTTGCCTAGATTGATATGATCCAAAGATTTAGCGACATCACCAACGACAACTTTTGAAATCTCATGAGTTAAACAGGTTTGGACGACATGTGCGGTGGCTTTATGTAAGTAATCAGTGATTATCGCATTGCGCCAATCCGTTAATTGTTGAAGCCTATTTGACCATTTTCTACCTCTTGATTTTTCCAGTTTGGATTGGAGAAAAGCCTTTCGCTTGTTGTAGTAAGCATTAATTGATTTGATTCGCCGACCATCAATGATAAAAGGCATGATAACGCCATTAGTGACACAAGTCGCCAAGTTATTTAAACCCAAGTCGATTGACATGATTTTATCATTTGGTACGACTTGCTGATAGGTCGCTTGATTTTCATCGTACACAAAAACGGCTTGGAACGAGTGAGGCTTTGGGATAATCTCTATCTGTTTGATATTTTTCCCTATCAGGGGTAATGGTAAAGGAATCTTTATTTGTTTCCCCTTGGTTCGGTCCAGAATAGCTTCACCATTTTTTATTTGGAACGCACAAGTGTTGTAAATCAGATTATCGTACTGACTTTTCTTGAAACGTGGTGGCCTTGGTTCTCTCTTATATTTACTCGGATTTAGTTTGAAATCCTCGCTGGCTTCAAAGAAGGATTTAAAATTCTTATCCAGTCTTCTTAAGATTTGTTGAGACACCGCGCTTTTCAGGAAACGATAATTGATTTCACCCTCAAGGTTTTCAACCTGCTTCATGGCTTTGTCCATTTGAGGATAGGTAAAATACTTACCAGTTGCCTCAAAGCCTTCTCGCAAAGTCCACAAGGTCTGGTTATAAAGATTCTTAGCATGGTGAGTCAATTCCCTAAGCCGTTGGAACTGGGACTTATCTAAGCCTCTAATCTTGGTTTTGAGTGCTTTCTTCATTGAGTACCTCTATGGCACGTTTGACTCGACGTTTTGAGTAATGTTTCATTGAAAAACAATGAATCAATGTAATGATTTCGTTTATTATCTCCTCGCTGTCTAGTTTTTCGTTGCTATGGCCATTAGCCACAATTATTTCCGTTCCAAACGAAGTGGCGGAACGCCCAATTTTCCGAACAAGTGTTTAAACAATCCAAAACCAACTCGACTTAGGCGATCTTTATAATTTATGAAAACTTTATCAACCTGTCCATCAATAACCAAATCAAGTAAGTCAAAGAACTGTTTTCGTTTTTCAAAGTTGATCCCATTAGCAATATCAGAAAAAACCTGATCAATTTTTATGCCTTGAGATAGACAAAAACTTTCAAGTGCCTCAATTTGACGTGCTAAATCGGCCTTCTGTTTACTGGTCGAAACTCGCGCATAAATGATTTTTAATCGGCATCGTGGCGAGCCTAACTAAATACTCGTAAACATCATCTACTTTGTAGTCATATTGACCATTAGGTTTTTTTGAGACACTAAAAACGCCTGATTTGACTAGCCTTGATAAGTGAGAACGTGATAACCCAGTCAGTTTTAAAACTTCTTTCGCTTTCATCGGTAGGCATTCTATAACATAAAAGCAATAATGTCAATAATTCTCAATATTTTTATTGACTATAAAAAAAAATTAGATCGACTTTTGGAGTCGGCCAGATTTATCTTGGACGTCTTATCTGAAAAGCTATCGCACTTTTTCAATATTCCTCAATGACTGGTTTTATAGCTGGTTATTAAGTGTTTTTCTTCTAATCCTTTCGCATCCTTCCAAGAGCTTGTCACACCCGCAACCCCCTTATTTTATTTTCCTCAATTGACCATTTATCGCTTAAATTCTACTGAATGGAGTACAAAGCTTTAGCTTTGTCAGACACTACAAAGCTAAAGATTTGTACTCCAAACCCAAAAAGAGTTACAAAAAAAAAACTAGAACATCGACTATTAAAATTTAATTGGCACATTAATTGCTATATAAGGCATGACAGCCGATCCCGCAACGTAGGACGATTAAATCAGGTCAGTAGCTTAACAAAAGTATTTTAACATTTTCAACTTTCAAAGAAATAGGATTTCTATAAATTTTTGCATAATTAATAGATGAATGAACTACCCAAAAAAATAAAACATATCATTGCCCAACGCCAACCGCTGGCGGGCAAGTTGAGAACCGCTGAGCGTCATCTCGGTGAGCTTTCCGAGGCACTCTACTCACTTGAGAAACCTTACCGCAACACAAATGTTGGTGCCGCTCATTTTGCCGAAATACAGCAAGAAGTCAAAAATGTGACAGCACTGTTACAAAAATTACACGCCCGTTTTTCTCGCTCAACCTTAAATATCGGCGTTGTTGGGCGGGCGCGGCAAGGCAAAAGCCGTTTATTGCAAAGCCTCACCGGCTTGTCTCGCCAAGAAATTCCCGATAGTAATCGAGGACATTGCACCGGTGTGCGAAGCATGGTTTGTCACAAACCGGATATTGAGCCTTATGCTGAAATCACTTTTTATAATGAGCGTGACTTTTTACAGGAAGTGATTGCGCCTTATTACGACGCGCTTAATCTTGGCACACCGCCTTTGACAATTGATCAATTTGCTCAGAGTGCTTTACCCGATCAAGGCTCGCTTGGGGCTGAGCAAAAAGCGCAGATTGAGCATCTGAAAAAATATCACCAGCATATTGAGAGCTACCGCCATTGGCTAAAGGAATCCACACCAAAACGGATTGAGCGTGGGGAAATCCAAGCTTATGTAGCCCAATATAATTTGGAGAGTTCTGAGCCTTTTTACAACTATTTAGCTGTCCGCGAAGCCAAAATTTTGTGCCCTTTTCCAAATACCTCTGTCGGTCAAATTGCGGTGGTGGATATGCCAGGCTTAGGGGATACGGGCATTGGCGATGAAGATCGACTGATTCACGCCTTGGGACAAGAAATTGACCTGATATTATTTGTGCGTAAGCCCCAAGCCCACGGCGATTCTTGGATGGATCACGATGTTACACTTTATGACACAGCCAGTCGCGCCCTACAGGAGTTGCCTATTCAACAATGGTCATTTATGGTACTCAATCAACTGGATGATGGCAGTAACCTGAAAAATTGCGCTGATTTAGCGGCCACCATCGACAAACAAGGACTCCGTGTTGAGCGATGTTTGACGGCTAATTGTGCGGATAGCGACGAAGTCAACGCCAAAGTGCTTGAACCCGTATTGGATTATATGGCTACTCAAATCACTGCCCTCGATCAACAGTTTGCGACTTCCTATCAGCGGCGATTAAATGAACTCCGTGAACAAGTGACGCTCAAATTGGATGAAATACGCAAAGCCATTTTCACTGACAATGCGAGTGATAACGAAGGTGATTTGTTTGATGATAAATTTGACGAAATATGGGGCAATTTGACCAATCATCTTGAAGAATTAGGCAAGAAATTACATGAATGTCGTAATCAAGAAGATGAGTATTTGATTGCCACCATCAATAAAGCCTTTGAAGAAGCCACCCATGATCGTGGCATACCGACGCTTGAAGAAATCGAGAAAATGAGAAATGAAAAAGGCGATTATCCTGCGGCGTATTCTTATTACTTGCATAAGGTGCGGACACACTTAACGGCAAAATTTTCAGGGATTGAGGATGGCTTAAAAGAGTCTGTTAGGGATGTCAAAATGCAAGTCACAAAAACGCTGATTGATAGTGGTTTAGGGCAGTTGTCTCAATTGCAGGATTCATCTTATTTGCCAAACCTTTATACCCTGTTGGATAAAGAGGGGGATAAGTTTCCAAGCTTGCAGCAAGGTTTTAAGGATTTTGTTTCCTTTAAATTGCTCTACCGAGGTATGATTCAACATAGAATCCGTAAACATTTGGATGATTTACACCCAGATGATACAGAATCTCGCTTGGAAGAATATTCCGCTCAGGAAATCAGTGATTATCTCCAGGGTAACTATAAAAAGGTGGTACACAGATGCAAAAATGTACTGATGGAATTGGTGAAAGAACCAAGTGAAGCCAAGTTTGCCATTGTTGAAGAATTTATAGATCGCGTACTGCGGGCTGGGACTTCTAAGCGGGAATGGCGGCGGTTTTTAAGACGCAACCAAGAAGAATTGTGGCCCCAAGATTTTGAGTGGCAACGATTATTGAAACGGGTCGAGGCTGCTAATCAAGCGGTAAAATTGCACATTTTACATTAGGATAAACGCATTTATGCAAGAATATCGCATTACCCTATTAGGTCCAACGGGCGTTGGTAAAACGAGCCTGTTGACTTCGATGTATTACCTTTTTGAACATGCAAACCTCGGAATAGAAAAGGCATTGCAATTGACCCCAGAGCTGGAAAGTTCTGCCATCATCAACAGGCAACTGGAAAAGTTGAAAACCTTACAGGATAATTTTGAAGCGACAGGGGGAATCACTGGTACAGCAGAGTCAAGAGATTTTATTTTTGAATTAGGGCGAGTCGCCAAAAAACCGGAATTGAGGTTGATTTTTAGAGATTATCCTGGTGGCTACCTAAGTCAAATTGATAAACTCAATCAAGTTTTAGAGTATATCAAGACAAGTGAAGTCATCATTGTTGCTATGGATGCCGCTGCGTTAATGGAAAAAGAAAGTGGTATTTCTTTCAACGATCATGTAAATAAGCCAGAGACTATCTATGATTTCTTTAAAAATGCTTTTAAAGAAGGATTAAGCGGCCCTAAGTTAATTCTATTGGTGCCTGTCAAGTGTGAAACGTACTTGCAGGATGAACCAGAAAATCGTAGCGAAGCGCTGCGAAAATCCGTAGAAGAAAAATATAAAGCGTCTCTGAATTATTTTCAGACAGAGCCATTACGCAGCCAATTAGCTGTTGTTGTGACACCCGTTCAAACGGTGGGAAATGTTTTTTTCAGCCATATTGAGATTGAGCAAAATGGTCAGCCTCATTTTAAGTTCGCTAAAAAGACACGCAATGCTCTGTACAACCCGAAAGATGTTGAACAACCCTTGCGCTATCTGCTCCGTTTTCTGTTAAAACAACATTTAGAAGCTCGTAGCTGGTGGCATCGTTTCAATAACGCCCTATTTCGTTTCGATCAAGATTTTGAGGATGCGATTCGGGTATTGTCATCGGGTAGGAAGGAGCGGGGTAACGGGTTTTATCTTTTACAAGGCTATGATTTACTCACTTAGGAGAAAACACATTATGCAAGAATATCGTATTACCCTGTTAGGTCCAACGGGCGTTGGTAAAACCAGCCTGTTGACTTCGATGTATTACCTCTTTGAACATGCTAACCTGGGGATAGAACATGCCTTGCAATTGACCCCTGAGCTAGAAAGTTCTGCCATCATCAACAGGCAACTGGAAGCCTTGAAATGCTTACAGGAGAAATTTGAAGCGACAGGGGGGGTAGCGAGCACTGCGGATGAGAAAGAGTTTATCTTTGAATTGGGGCGCACTGCAAAAACACCTGAATTAAAGCTTATTTTTAAAGATTACCCCGGCGGTTGGTTAGTAGAACCTGGTAAACTCGAACAAGTCAAGGAGTATCTCAAAACGAGTGAAGTCATCATTGTTGCCATAGATGCGGCGGCATTAATGGAAGCCGAGGGTGGGATATCTTATAATGAAGATATCAATAAACCAACTCGTCTCAATGATTTCTTTAAAAAGGCTTTTCAAGAATTAGAAGAGCCCAAATTGGTCCTCTTCGTGCCCGTCAAATGTGAAACCTACTTACAAGAGGGCTCAAAAAATCGCGCTGAGGATTTGCTTAAACGCATAAAAGAAGAATATAAACTGTCTCTGAGATATTTTGACACATTGTCCGACAAAATCGCCGTGGCTGTGACACCAGTGCAAACAGTTGGCAATGTGTTTTTCAGCCATATTGAGGTTGATGCTAGTGCTCCTTCCTTTATGTTTAGCAAAAAGAAACGGCATGATCCGTATGCGCCGAAAGATGTTGACCAACCATTGCGCCATCTGCTCCGTTTTTTGTTGGAACGACATTTAGATAATCGTAGCTGGTTTACGCATATTTTCGAGAAAATCGGATTTGATTTCGATAAGGATTTTAAGAAAGCACTGGTAACGCTGGCAGATGATTGTAAGAGTTCTGGGCATGGTTTTCAATTGATCCAATAACTATGGATTCAAACGCGCGTGATTTTATTGGATAAATGATTTTTTATATCCAATAAAATCATAAATTTAAAAAATAACACCATCTATTGTTTAATGTGCATTAGCAGGGAGACTATTTGTTATGCCATTTAAGTCATTTTACGTGCAAAGTCGTGGGGTTTCCCATAATTATGATTACCAATGGAAAAAAATCACTCCCGACGAACAGCAGCAAGACGATGCTAAGTTTATATTGCCTCTAAATGAGTTCTTGGACACAGAATATGAGCCTTTTTCATTACTGATAGCGCGTACTGAAGAGGGCTTGTGTCTACTGATAACTGGGCTACAGTCAAATCGAAAAGATTTTCAGAACCGTGTTATCAGAAATTCTCTTGCTTTTATTTTTGATGAAGATAAAGAGCAAGAATTACGTGGTATCGCTGTTCGATTTTTAGAGGATGAAAAAAGCATCCGCAAGAAACTTGAGCAAATCATTACTGACGATGAGAAGCTTGGATTCCGTGTTAAGTACGATGATTTTTGTGAGTTATTTTCTGACAAAGTCAACGGCATTGGCGATGGGCAACCAAAAAATGAGTGTCTGATAGGCAATACTTCGACGTTGTTGTTGTCTGATCTAGCCGAGACTTTACGCAAGACGAAGCTACCCCAACAACAAGAAAAATTAGTGGTAGTAACGGGTATTAAATCGCCTGAGAAACTGGCAAAGGTATGGAGGGCTTTATGCTCACTTGAGAAATCTACAGGTTGGCGAACCTCGGCGACTCAAAAAAAAATGCCGAGAAAAACGCCCATAGCAGCATTAATAGTTCTAGCCTTAGCGGGAATATTTTCCTTGATGTTTATCGACTTGGAGAACAATACGAACTTGGAAAACGAACCAAGCACTTTGGAAAACAAGTTGGAAAACAAGCCGAGTCCGCAATCAAATACGCCAGTTCCAAATTCAAGCGAGGTGGAGACAACAAAACCTGATAATGGCTCAACGGATAAAGAGGGACAAGAGTCTCATCCATCTGATATAGATAAACCGCCACATGGAAAAAATGAAAATGGCTCAACACAGGGTGAAGAGATAGATGATAATCGCTCACAAGCAGAAGACAATAAGGAGAATGATGACTCTAAACCCTCACCGACAGATGAGCCGTTAGCTGTCACAAGTGATTCTGTCAAAACCGAAAATGGCTCAACACAGGGTGAAGAGATAGATGATAAACAGTCAGAAAATTCTGACAACCGCTCACAAGCAGAAGACAATAAGAAGAATGATGACTCTAAACCCTCACCGACAGATGAGCCGTTAGCAAGCGTCGGGTCAATGCCATCGCCGTTAAGGGCAACCACAAGGGATTGCCCCTACAAAGGAGCGCATTTTATGTTTCCGAGGCGAAAACTTTTGCCTCGGAAGGCAATCCTTTATGGTTGCCCTGTTAGCGTAGGGTGCGTCCCACGCACAGTCTTGATGTCGCAGTTTCGACGGAGAAATCTTAATGGTGGGCGTTCCATAACGATGGTTCCTGGAGAGATGGTGCGTAGGACGCACCCTACGCTTGCTAACTGAATTTAGTCACCTTTAGGTTCCTACCGCTGTTAGCCTTGGGATTTATCCCAAGGCTTGAAGTTCAAATGGGTAATGAGCCTAATTCATCTAGGGCGGGTATCCGATAACCGCGCCAACGTAAAATTGCCCAAGCATAAGCCTTTTTCAACATTAACTGATCAGCGGCTTGTCCTAACTTTCTCAGTTCTTGACGATGGCTCATTGACTCCGTTTCTTGGTTGCGCTCTAGCAATGTTAAATGTGTCTGCATTGCTTGTAAACTGGCTTGCATTTCCAAGGGGGCGTTTTCCACCGTCGGTGGCAAGTTACTTTTGATGCTCTGAACGGTCAATGATTCAATCGTTTGATGAGTCAATTCAGCTATTCGAGCCAAGTGGTAAAAAATTTCTTCTGGTAGATTAAGTGTCAGTTTTTGTGTTGCCATATTATATCTCATTGAAAGTCATTAATCCGCAACCAAATCCGTTGTGAATCCACCGCACGAGTTGCCCACAGAGCCAATATGAATAATGCTACCTGATTTGATTGAATGATTTAGTATCGGCATTTGATAAGGGTTTTAAATCCGACCGCTTCAAATCCAAGCGATAAGCCGCCACAACCCGCAAATAAATCAATGACTTGAAAATTTCAATCAGGTGTCCAAGATAAATCTTGGACTCCTAACGTATATTACGCCGATAATAACTATAAATCACCACCACTTTATCCTTAGCAGGCACAGCAATATCAAAGTGAATTTCTCGATTATGTTCCCGTTCATAGGAATGAGATGCTTTTTTCATAACCCACTCTTCAGGCATCGGCTCTTTGAGAGTGACAAACACCGCTTGCTCTTTGAAATTTTCGATTTCTACCCGCATGGTTTCTTCAGTATCATAAAGTACCACTCGATTTCGCTTAGCGTTGCGGCGTTCATTCAAACGCTGTTGGCTCATTTGACGTTGCGTGACAACCACATCGCGGCTATCGCCAATGATTAATTTAAGTGGTTGTCCGACGGGCGTGAATTTGGCCTTATCTTCACCCAAAAAAAGCGTACTGCCCTGTCCATCTTCACTATATAAACGGGCTTTGCCATCCCATAAGGCATGTTTGCCTAAGCCGTTATCGGTCGTATTTTCTAATTCATAATGAACCGGAATACCGACATTGTCGCCAACTTGTTTAGGATCCCAAGGTAATTGAGCCGCGTCAAAGGTAAAGCGTTTTTTGATAGGCAACTTTTTGGCGGTAAAAAATTGCATCCGCTTAGTTTCTCCGCTTAAAACAGCACTTTCAAAGGTTTCGCCATAATCTAGTTGAAAGCGGCTGGCGGGTAAATTTTCCCCTGAGAAATTTCTCAAGACTAAAAATGAGCTTAAATCTAAATTAGATTCATCTTTTCGCACCACCGCTTTGTAGGTGATTAAACGATCAATCTTGTTGAGCAGATAACTAATTCTGACGCGCACTTGTTGCCCGATGGGGCTAGCAAATTCCCAAACTAAGGCTTGTTCATTGGGCGGATAACTGACGCTGAGCACTGTCACCGCTTGCGATTGATTTAGCACAGTCAAGCGGATTGAATCCGGTCGAATTTCTACCCCTTTCCAAGAAAAGTCAACTTGATTCAGGCCTTTTTGTAAAGTCAACACGCGCTCCTCTTCAAGCAGTGTCGCATTGGGATTGTCTAAGCGTACCACGGTTGCTTCGCGTTCTGGTAACGCTACTAATTTAATACGTGCCCAACTGTTTTCAATGAGTAAAAGACTGAAAACCGTCATAAAAATGAAGTAAGTCGTCAATTTCATCGTGAATTCCTCCGACGTTCACCCTCAAACAAGGTGAGCGTATAAGTCAGCAGATATTCTTTAGTACGCGCTGGCAAAGTCAGACGATATTTTATCGTGTCTAGATCGACTTTTTCATAAGTGCCTGACTGGATTGTCCAGTGCGGATGCTGAAAGTGTTGGAAAATTTCTATCTCTACCGGCAAATCGCGGTTATTTTCCAATTTCAATTGCCAAGTTTGAACGCGATCATGTCCCGAAATATTGCCTTTGAAGTCAAAAACATAATTTTCTGTTCGAGAATCCATTAAAACCGGCTCCACTTTAATATATCTTGCCGCGCCCAAATCCAGCTCAACTTCCTGTTCAACGGGAATATATTGAGTATTTGTGGCAGCAACATAGCTTAAATGTTTATCAGCCAATTGCCGGTAAATCATCACTTTGCCATCAGGTAAAGGCGTTTCACCTAAGTGATGTGCTTTATCATTTTTGAAAAATAATAAGCGTTGCGCTTGTTTTCCATAACGATGTTCATCATAACGATAGAGGGCACGCACTGGCATTTTTTCCACATCTAAAGAAATCAAACGTTTACCCCAACCATTCCGAATCGATTCGGTACCCTCAATGCTATAGAGGAAATATTCGGATAAACCTTCTTTGATGATTTTCTTGGGGGCTGCTTTAAACATTCTGGGTGCGCCTGTCGAGAATAACCCTCTCATTTCTGCATCTTCTAAAGCATATTCTTCCATTGGTGGCATAATATTGATCGGCATACCATAAGGTGGATGGCGTTGGGCTAATTCGGCAATTTTATCAAGTAAATGGATTTTACCAACCACCACTCGCGTTTCAGCATTGAGATAATCTTCTCCGCTGCGGTTATCAACACGCACATAGTTTTGCAAGCGCATCGTTTTTTCATCGGTTGACAAAGTACACATATAAAAAGCCCGCCAAGAGAGCCCTGAGGTAAAAAAGCTAATATCGACGGGCACTGCCCCCGCTACTTGTGATTCAATTGTCCAAATGGCGCTCCCTTTGACATTAGGCGGATAAGCCACTTCCAATAAATTGACTTTTCCCGCATGTTGTGGTGCATCCAAATAAACCGATGTCGGATCAATCAAAGTATCAGCCCAACCAAATTCTAAGCGATTGATACCTTGTTTGAGGGTTAAAGTGCGTTGTTCCTGCACCAGCGTTAAATCAGCCGCATTGTAAATAGTCAAGTGTACCTGATCACGCACGGGTAAAGTGACTAAATCAATTTTGGCCTGTAATTCCAATGGTAACACTATGGCTACCAAGCATAATAGTGCTTTTTTACACATGGTTGCTCCTTTTCCTTTCCTTTTTTGTAAGCTAATGTAAACAAGTTGTGATTAGATAAATTCTATTACAAAAAAGCCTATTTCAGACATATACAGTTTACAACATTTTGTTTTAATACTCACCTGCTCAACTTCAAAATGGCGACAATCTTATTATAAAGGATATTTATTATGAAACTTACTCAAAAAACCATCAGTATAGCCATCGCTATGATTTTGGCTTCATCTGCATGGAGTGCCCCACCTGTACAAGGCACTCAAATCTCCGAAGCCGAGGCGGCTACACTCTCTTTTATGCGCGAAGAAGAAAAAATGGCAAGGGATGTTTACATCACCCTTTATGAAGTCTGGCAAACACAGATATTTGCCAACATTTCAAGTGCTGAACAACAACATATGGATCAAGTTAAATCATTACTTGATAGGTACAACCTACCTGATCCAGCTCTTGAGGAGGTGGGTAATTTTACTAACTCGGATATTCAGAGTTTATATGATAGCCTAGTTGAACGTGGTCGTACCTCACAAATTGAAGCCCTGTACGTGGGTGCCCTCATTGAAGAGGTGGACATAGACGATTTGCAAAATGCTATTGCTGAAACCAACAACAGGGCATTGGAGAGAATGTACACCAAGCTGATGAATGGTTCTTACAACCATTTACGCGCTTTTGTGGGTCAGATTGAGTACTTAGGTTATGTGTATGAGGCTCAGTATTTAGATGAAGTGGATGACATTCTCAATTCTGGCACTATGAGTCGTGGTATCGCCATCGAGACGGCTAATTCGCAGTTTGTGGAGACCAATGCCCAATTTAAAGCATCAATCAAGACCCAAACCGGTCTTTATAGCAATGGCGCTATCTTCAGTCAAAGCGATGAGATCACAATTACGGCGACTTTCCAACCTGATAGCGCCCATATTGGACAAAATGCAGATTTATTGACGGTTGCAATGTTTACCCCAATGGGTGCCACGCAGCCATTGATCTTTATGCGTGATGAAACGGGCGGTTGGCAAAATTGGGACGGTTATTTTAATACACTCACCGCCGTCCAAGTCCAACAAACATTAGGCAATGAGCAAAAGCTGAATGTGTATCAAGGAACCTTGCCAGCGGGAAGATACCAAATTTCTGTCGGCTATCGCTTGCAAGATGGTACAATAGTATTTAATGAACAAGCTATTGATTTTTATGTTGAATAAAAGTTATCAACACAACTAAAGGAGTAATACAATGAACATTTTGAGCAAAGTCATTTCACTAGGGCTAGTGCTCGCCTTTGGTATTGTGCCAATTACCGCGCAATCCGAAGAAATTCCAGCACGCGATAAAGACGCTAACAATATCATCAGTGATGAGGTTGATGGACAAGAAGCCCAAATGCAAAAACGTCGCGGCATGGGAAGAGGCATGGGAAGGGGACGAAATATGCCAGTTTTCTCCGATTTTGACTTAAATGGAGATGGAAATATTGTCGAAAATGAATTTTATCAAGCACGAAACCAAAGGATAGCAGAACGGGTCAAACAAGGTTATCAAATGAGAAACCTTGGTAATGCACCTTCATTTGCTGACCTTGATACCAATGGAAATGGAAAAATCAGCGCAGAAGAGTTCACGGCACATCAGATTCAGCATCGCCAACAAAGATAGCAATGTGTAGTAAATTTAAAAATCCTATTTCTTGAAGAAATAGGATTTTTAAATGAAATGACTATCGAGGCCCCAAAAAACGCCCCTCTTCTGTAATCGTCAACGCTAGATTATCCTGCGCTGTCAATTTGAAGTTCACCTTTGTACTGCGTTTAGCTAATTTGTCGGGATGAGCCACTAAACGCACAGGCAGCGTTATCACGTCACCCGATTCAACTTCAATTTTATGCTCTTTTGCAAATTTTAAGCCCTCAATTCCCGTCGCAGCTACGTCATAAACATGCGGATGATTGTCTTTGTTCATAATGCGTAAGCGATAAACATTTTCAATCAAACCAGCATCCGTTTCTATAAACAAACTGCTACGATCACGAATAACGTCTAATTGTACCAGTGAGCGGCTACTGATGGCATAACCCATGCCGATGAAAATCGCTAATAATATGCCTCCATAAACAAAAAGACGGGGTCTCACAATATGGGTGGGTATGCCATTGAGCCTGTTTTCGGTGGTGTAACGAATCAAGCCCCTGGGATAATCCATTTTGTCCATAATGTCATCGCACACGTCAACACAGGCGGAACAACTAATACATTGATATTGCAAACCATCACGGATATCAATGCCCGTGGGACAAACTTGTACACACATGGTACAGTCAAGACAATCACCTAATCCTTTGTTTTTATAGTTTTTATCGCCACGTTTACGTGTGCCTCGGGCTTCTCCGCGTTTTTCATCATAGGCGATTATCATGGTGTCCTTATCAAACATGGCACTTTGAAAGCGGGCATAGGGACACATGTAAATACAGACTTGTTCCCGTAGCCAGCCGGCATTGCCATAAGTGGCAAAACTATAAAAGAATAACCAAAAGGTTTCCCAACTCCCCAGGTTAAATGTCATGATTTCTTGGGTTAATTCACGAATAGGCGTAAAAAAGCCGACAAATGTGAAGCCTGTGAATAAGGCAAAAACGAGCCACAATGTATGTTTAGTCGCTTTAATGCGAAATTTGCGGAATGATAGCGGTGCGTTGTCAAGTTTGATTTGTTTTGATCTATCGCCTTCGACTAGACGCTCCATCCATAAAAAGGCATCTGTCCAAATCGTTTGAGGACAGGCAAAGCCACACCATAAGCGTCCAGCTAATGTGGTAAATAAAAACAGGGTTAGGGCGGCAATAATGAGTACAAATGATAGATAAATGAAGTCTTGGGGCCAAAAAGTGAGACCTAAAATGTGAAATTTGCGGGCGGGTAGATCGAATAAGACCGCTTGTTCGCCATCCCATTGTAACCAAGGGGATATGTAATAAAGACCTAATAATATGACACCACTGAGCGCTTTTAGGCGGGTAAAATATCCCAGTACAATGCGGGGATGGATTTTTTCACGTTTGGCGTAAAGGCCTTGTTGTTCTTCGGGGGGAGTATTTGAATTTTTCATAAGATGGATTTGAAAGCTATGGGTAGCAAGACTATTCTTGTGGATACTCTATAGGAACTACAGGGATTAATTATTAGCAGGGATAAGTCAAAACAGGCTAGGGGCAAAGGGTTTTGACTTATCCCTGTTAATCAATAATCCCTGTAGTTATTATTCAAGCGACAAGCTATAAACATAAGTCGCCAACAAATGCACTTTAGCCTCACCCAAAAATTCACCATGAGCTGGCATCTTACCTTGACGACCCTTGGTAATAGTTTTTTTAATTGTCGCTTCACTACCACCATAGAGCCAAATCTTGTCAGTTAAGTTAGGCGCACCTAAAGCCTGCATACCTTTACCATCCATTCCATGACAAGCAAAACAAACACGCCCGAATATTTTTTGACCTTCAGTCGCGGCCGCTTGATCATGTTGCTCACCACTCAAACTCCGCACATATTGCGCTACCTGATTGATTTCATTATCACTTTTGAGACCATTTTGTTTGGCAGAGGGCATCGTACCCTGACGGCCATTCATAATAGTGGTTTTAATGGCATCAGGAGTACCACCATAAAGCCAATCATCATCACGCAAGTTAGGAAAACCAGGCCCCCCCCTCGCATCAGAGCCATGACAAACAGTACAATAAGTCATATACAAACGGTGACCCAATATGACCGCATCAGGATTTTCAGCCAACCCTGCTATCGGTTCCTTAGCATATTTGGCATAAATCGGCCCATAGCGCGTTTCGGCAGCATCCATTTCTTGTTGGTACTGCTTCAGTTCAGTCCAGCCCAAGATGCCAGCAAATGAGCCCAATCCCGGATAAAGTATCAAGTAGATGATACTAAACCACAAGGTGAAGTAGAACATATTCAACCACCAGCGAGGTAGGGGGTTGTTGTATTCTTCAAGGGTTTCGTCCCAAACATGCCCCATTGTTTCGACTTTTTCGTCGGATTTAGAATGGCCACGCCCTAACCAGAAAATCAGGGCAAAACACGCTAAAATGCCACCCAGCGTTAGGATGATGATATACCATTCCCAAAATTGACTTGTGAACATAGTGCTATCAAACATGATGCTTCTCCTTGACTGTTGCTTCGACCGAATCATCGTCATCTAGGGGTAGGCGAGCCGCTTCATCAAACTCAACTTTGCGCTTGCGGCTATACGCCCACACCACAACACTTAAAAAGATGACCATGACCACAATCGTCCAAACGGATTGTAAAATTGCCACGATCTCCATGTTACCTCACGTTTTTAATCAATGTGCCTAAGTTTTGCAGATAGGCGATGAGGGCTTCCATCTCCGTTTTGCCTTCCACCGCTTGAGGTGCATTGGCAATTTCTTCATCGGTGTAAGGATGACCGAACCAATCTTTCAGTACCTGCATCTTGTGTTGAACTTCCTCACCATCAATCAGATTATCTGCTAATGAAGGAAAGCCCGGCATCACCGATTCTGGCACCACATCGCGTGGATTCATCAAATGGGCAAAGTGCCAATCATCACTATAACGCCCACCGACACGGTGTAAATCAGGTCCTGTCCGTTTAGAACCCCATTGGAAGGGACGATCATAAACAAATTCTCCCGCGACGGAATAGTGACCATAGCGTTCAGTTTCGGCTCTAAAGGGGCGAATCATTTGAGAATGACACACCATGCAAGATTCACGGACATAAATATCGCGCCCCGCTAATTGCAAGGCCGGATAAGGCTTTAAGCCGTCTACCGGCTCCGTCATTGAGCTCATAAAAAATAGCGGCACGATTTGCACTAAGCCGCCAATACTCACCACTACGATGATGAGTATGATCATTAAGCCAATATTTGTTTCAACTTTTTGATGGGCATCAGCCATTTGTTCTCTCCTTAGTGCGCTAAAGCGGGTGCAACAATGGCATCATTGATTTCGCCAACTTTAGGACTCGTCACCGTTTTCCAAATGTTATAAGCCATAATCAGCATACCAATCAGGAAGAATACGCCCCCTAACCAACGAGTGACATAGTAAGGATGCATGGCTTGCACTGATTCAACAAAGCTATAGGTCAAAGTACCATCCGCATTGACTGCACGCCACATCAGCCCTTGCATAATGCCGGAAACCCACATTGCGGTAATATAGAGCACGACACCAATCGTCGCTGTCCAGAAATGCCACTCAACGAGTTTGATGCTATATAATGTACGTCCAAACAAACGCGGTATTAAATAGTACAGACTGCCCATTGTGATCATAGCCACCCAGCCAAGGGCACCTGAATGCACATGTCCAATCGTCCAATCGGTGTAATGTGATAGGGCATTGACTGTCCTAATCGCCATCATGGGGCCTTCAAAAGTGGACATACCATAGAAGGAAATGGACACAATCATGAAACGTAAAATGGGATCGCTACGCAATTTTTCCCAGGCACCCGATAATGTCATTATCCCGTTAATCATACCGCCCCAAGACGGTGCGAGCAGAATCAGAGACATGACCATGCCTAAAGATTGGGTCCAATCGGGTAAGGCGGTGTAATGTAAATGATGTGGACCTGCCCAAATATAGGTAAAAATCAGTGCCCAAAAGTGGACAATCGACAAGCGATAGGAATACACGGGTCGCTGTGCTTGTTTAGGCACAAAATAGTACATCATGCCTAAAAAGCCGGCTGTCAAGAAAAAGCCCACGGCATTGTGACCATACCACCATTGCACCATTGCATCTTGCACACCAGCGTAGGCGGAGTAAGATTTCCACATTGACACGGGTACTGCTAAGTTATTGAAAATGTGCAACATGGCAATGGTGATGATAAAGGCGGCATAAAACCAGTTAGCCACATAAATATGCGAGACTTTTCGCTTGACAATAGTTCCAAAGAAAACAATGGCATAAGTAATCCACACGACTGCAATGAGCAGATCAATCGGCCATTCTAACTCAGCATATTCTTTGGTCGTCGTCAGGCCCAGCGGTAAAGTGATCGCGGCTAAAACAATGACGGTTTGCCAACCCCAAAAGGTAAAACCGGCCAATTTGTCCGAAATTAAGCGCACATGACAGGTGCGTTGCACGACATAATAAGAAGTCGCAAATAACCCCGATCCGCCAAAGGCAAAAATAACAGCGTTAGTGTGTAAAGGTCGTAAACGACCAAAAGTAAAATAAGGGACATCAATAATATTGTTAAGCCAAGGCCAAGCCAGTTCGGCAGCGATAAAGACGCCCACTGTCATACCGACAACGCCCCATACAATGGTCATTATGGCAAATTGCCTAACGACCTTGTAGTTATAGGTTTCTTGACCGGCTATAGATGCGGTTTCTACCATGCGTTTATTTCTCCTGCTTAAAATTCACCTCGAAATGTTAGCATATTATTACCTTATAAATCACATTCAATTGTTATTCGTCAGTCAATGGTATAACAAGAATCTTTACATAACAATAAGTTATGATATATATTCTCTCGCCTGATATTTTTAACTATTTGATTCACATAGAATCGCTATTTTTTTTGTCTTATAATATTCTGTTTTATTTTATTTTTTAATAAAAATAGACTCTATATCAGTATAATGCTTGACAAAAAGTACTATATAATAAAAAAATTTTTTTTTTTGCCTGAGGAGAGATGGATAAATATGGATTGGACACCTCATGTCACCGTTGCTGCGATCATTGAATCTGAACAAGGTTTTTTATTAATTGAAGAAAACTCAGACGGCGCAACTGTTTTTAATCAACCCGCTGGACATTGGGATGAAGGCGAAACGCTGATTGATGCGGTTGCTCGTGAAACTTTAGAAGAGTCAGCCTGGCATTTTGAGCCACAAGCCATTGTTGGCATTTATCAATACACTAGCCCCACAAACCAAACAACTTATTTGCGGGTATGTTATTGTGGCAGACATCACAGCCACATGCCAGATCGCGCTTTAGATACAGGCATCTTGCGTACTGTGTGGTTGACACGAGACGAAATAGCTAATTTGCCTAATTTACGCAGCCCAATGGTATTGCGCGGCATAGATGATTATCTGGGGGGGATACGTTATCCGTTGTCGTTAATTACAGAATATTGAGACGTCCAAGATAAATCTTGGACTCCTACTACTCTGACGGGTAAATGGAGTACAAAGCTTTAGCTTTGTACTCCAAGAAAAAAAATTGATGAACTTTTTTTAAGGTAAATTCATGCGTATTTATGTTGGCATGTCCGGCGGCGTGGACTCCTCCGTCGCGGCTTTATGCCTGAAAAAACAAGGCTATGAAGTACATGGCTTGTTTATGAAAAACTGGGAAGAGGATGATGATGAAAATTATTGCAGTGCTGCTGAGGATTTGCGCGATGCTCAAGCTGTCTGTGATACTTTAGATATTCCACTAGAGACGGTCAATTTTGCGACTGAATATTGGGAGAATGTCTTTGCCCATTGTCTGCAAGAATACCAAGCTGGGCGCACGCCCAATCCAGATGTTTTGTGTAACCGCGAAATTAAATTTAAAGTTTTTCTGGAACATGCGCTGCGTTTAGGGGGCGAGGCAATTGCGACGGGGCATTATGTACGCCTTAATAAAAAAAACGGACATTATCATCTGTTAAAAGGCGTTGATCCTAACAAAGATCAAAGCTATTTTTTATATATGCTAGGGCAATCGCAATTGGCATATAGTTATTTTCCTATCGGCGACTTACAAAAATCAACGGTGCGCGAAATGGCAGCGCAGGCAGGTTTGGCAACTCAAGCGAAAAAGGATAGTACTGGCATTTGTTTTATTGGGGAGCGCCCTTTTAAAGCATTCCTATCGCGCTTTTTGCCGGCACAACCTGGCACTATTGAAACGCCCGATGGAGAGATTTTAGGGGAACATGATGGTTTGATGTATTACACGCTGGGGCAGCGTAAAGGTTTAAAAATTGGCGGACAAGCCGGTGGTAGCGGGCAAGCTTGGTATGTGGTGGCAAAAGATATTCCAAACAATCGTTTGATTGTGGGACAAGGGCACGATCACCCTCTATTGTTTAGCCGCAGCTTAAAGGCACAAAAATTACATTGGATTAGTGGGATTGCGCCGCCAATTCCATTTGAGTGCAGCGCAAAAACTCGCTATCGTCAGTCAAGTCAGGCTTGTGTGATTACTGCCTTAGAGGGCGAGAATTGTCAAGTTAGTTTTAGTCAACCGCAACATGCAGTCACGCCTGGACAATCTATTGTGTTTTATCAGGATGATGAATGTTTGGGGGGGGGGATTATTGATTGACAAAATAGGAGTCCAAGATTTATCTTGGACGTCCAAACTAAAGACTAAGATGCAAATAACCCAAAATACCTTACAACAACTCATAAGCCAAGGCGAAAATTCCCAAGTGGAATTTAAATCGGCAGTGGTACGCCCGGAAGCGGTTGCCAGAGAAATCACGGCATTTGCTAATTACCAAGGGGGTATTTTGTTAATTGGTGTAGAAGATGATGGCACAATCAGTGGCGTTTCTAAACCTAATATGGAAGAATGGTTGGTTAATATTACCCGCCACAATATCATCCCCGCTCTGAATCTACAAACCTCCGCTATCGAAATGCAGGGCAAAACGGTATTTGCCGTTAAAATTCCCAAAGGCGTAGACAAACCTTACCAAACCATAGATGGCAAATATTGGATACGTGCTGGTTCCACTAATCGCACTGCGACTAAGGAAGAACTTAGCCGATTATTTCAGCAAGCCGGATTGGTGCATTTTGACATCGCTCCAATAGCAAAGACTAGCCTAAAAGATTTGGATTTAAATAGCATCGGCAACTATTATCAAACTTATTACGACATCCCCTTTGCTGATTTGGAATCCACAGAACAGGTAAATATCTTGCACAATGCCGATATTTTCACCCAAGATGAAGGGCAAACCGTCACGACGCTAGGTGGTTTACTGTTATTTGGCAAACAACCACAACGTCGTCTTCCACAAGCTGCCATTACTTTTGCTGTATTTAAAGGCACGGATATAACGGCTGAATTAATAGATAAAAAAGAAATTACTGGCACTTTACCTGAACTCATCGACAAAACGGCTAGTTTAGTACAATTGTTTTTACCCGTTTCTTCTAGCATTGAAGGCAATCAACGTAAAGAAAATATCTTAATCCCCCACAAAGTTGTCCGCGAAGCTATAGTCAACGCGGTAGCGCATCGGGATTATTCGATAAGCCAGCGCAAGATAACGGTTTATCTTTTTCAGGATCGCTTAGAAATAACTTCGCCGGGTAATTTACCCAATACGCTGACTTTGGATAAAATCCGTTACGGTAATTCCGCGCCACGTAATATGTTTTTGGTTAAATACTTAGATAATCTGCGCTATTTTGATGGACTAGGGCGTGGTATTCCGATGATTATTAAGGCGATGGGGGACAAAGTGGCGTTTGAGGAAATTGGGGTTTTGTTTAAACTTAAATTTTATTTGTGAACTCCAAAGAGTACCAAATTATGATAAAGCTATATGGCTATCCCAAAACACGCTCAACCCGAGTTGTTTGGACAATGGAAGAAATAGGGCTTGAATACGAGTATGTGAAAACCAGTCCATTAAGAGAAGCGCGTCGCTCATCCTATCTCAAACTCAATCCAGCGGCTAAGGTGCCAACGCTGGTTGATGGCGATTTGGTACTCTCAGAATCAGCGGCCATTTGTACTTATCTTGCTGATAAATATCCTGATGCCGGTTTAGTGCCAAAACCGAGAACGGTGGAACGAGCACTTTATGACAAATGGTGCTTTTTTGTGATGACGGAGCTTGAGCAACCATTATGGACAATCTTTAAGCATCAATTTATTTTGCCTAAAAAATGGCGTGTTTCCGATATTATTGATACCGCTTTATGGGAGTTTTCAGAAGTTGCCAAAGTACTCAATATTGGGCTTGGTGATAATGAATTTATAGTTGGCGGGCATTTTAGCGTGGCTGATATTCTTGTGGCTCAGACGCTGAAATTTGCAACAGCGATTAATGTGTCTATCGAGCCTGAACCGCTTAATGCTTATGCTAAACGTATGTTGTCGCGTTCGGCACTCGCACGCGCTATAGAACGTGAAGGGTAGAATCTCTCGTTCCTTTGCCTCGCCCACTCTCTTAGACATAAATATTTAAGTACTTGAAATAAAATGATATTTGTAGAGTGCGTCCGACGCACCCTGACGCGAAAAAGGTGCGTAGGACGCACCCTACAAAATATCGTAAATGGACTTGTGTCGGCTCGATGAGCGCAGAGCCTGGGAACGAGAAAAATCATTGCTCCGATGGCTGTTTAATTTGTTCTAAAAACTGTTTTGCAGTGCGTACAATTTTGCCACGCGAAAAAATCAATTGCAGACGCTTTCCACCTTTTTGTCGCCACAACACCGCTGAGCGGACGCCTGCCAATAATAACGCACGGATTTTATCTGCATTATTTTGATTATCTAAAAAACGTCGCTCGCCATTAACTTTGATACGAAAATCAAATGTGCTTAAATTTTGGGTGTACAAATTGGCTAAATAACTAATCACATTGGGATGAGAAATTCCAAACATTTCTGTTTGTGCTTGGGCGGTTTCAATAGCGGCACTTATGTTTGTCAACATTTCTTTGTGTTTCATCAACAGATGTTCCAAATGGACCATGCCAAGCACATAGTGCATCACTTCCATATTTCGTGCCGTCCCTGAGCCCAATTGTCCACTTAAAACCTGTAAACCCATTTTTAGTTCGGAAAGTCCACCATAAACCTCCTCAACTGAATTGGCATCCATTTTTAACAAACTTTTAAGGCTGGTTTCAAATGGGGCAGTATCTAGCAAACCTTGCCGAGCAATTTGGCGCACTAAGTCGGCACTTTGAAACATCCCGGCTAAGGCAAGCGTGCTATTTTTTATGCTCATTTATTTGTCTTAATATAGTTAGTTAGTGTTTAACCATGTCAGATTATAAACGAATACAAGGATAATTTGATAGTGGGGAGTTAAACAAGGTGGTGGAAAAATGTGTACGCCTTAATCGACGTACACAGGAGAGATTTGAGAATTTGTGGAGACGGCGGGACAGTTTTCCCACTATTTTCATAGTGGACTGGACTATTCCTTCATCTGGAGGTATAGTGACCGACACTATATCCAACCAGAGGAGAGCGTTTATGGAAGATGATATTTATACTTCTTCCATCCTAGTAGTACATAGGTTTCCCCTTAGTACCCTATAAGTCTCTAGCGAGCTTACCCGTTTCCGGTTCACCCGACGGCGTTAGCATATCTAAATAAGACTTAGCGTTCACCGTTTGAGCTCTCTTTTTCCATTAGACATCACTGTCTAAGGCGACCATATTAATCGAACCCGCGTCCGCAAGTCCTCCGCCTTTGGTTCTACATGCTTAGACCCTATCTTTTGGTTTAACCACTAGCTAGTCATCCGATAGGCAGGATAATCTATCCGTGGGTTTGGTATAATTTAACGGACAATCCCAAACGTATCAATCCGCGTACTTGTGAGGGTTGACCTCTGAATGTCAGCTTTTTACACCGACGCTGAGCGCACAAGCACGTACTCAGTCAGAGGCTGGCGGGGTTTAAGCCGCCAGGGCGTAGACTTCGTCGTTGGCGAATATCTAAAGTTTACAGTTGTATTTACGAGGTGTACTGTTCCTCGGCATGCGCCTCAGGTTTTGCAACCCGCGTCGAAAACCATGTCGCCCCCAATTGAAGGACGAGTATTATAGTACTCTAAAAATATTTTTTCAAGTGTTAAAACAAAAAAAATGAAAGTTTGTATTTTGTCTGATAGTCACGATAATATTGCCTTGCTGCGTGCGGCGGTGGCTGATGCCAAACAGCGTGGCGCAAAAGCCGTTTTGCATTGTGGCGATATTGTGGCACCGAGTACGCTGCGTACATTACAGCCTTATGGCTTAGCTGTACATGCCATTCATGGCAATAACACGGGCGATCTTTATGCCTTATCAAAGGTCTCCCATGCGCCCGATAACTTTATTCACTATTATGGTCAAGATGCCGCATTTACTTTGGGCGGACGGCGTATTTTTTTAGTCCATTATCCTCATTATGCACAGGGAATAGCTTTGACAGGCGACTATGATTTAGTTTGTTGTGGACACACGCATAAGGTCTCCATTGAACGCTTAACAAATATCAAAGGAACACAAACCGTTGTGTGTAATCCGGGGACGGTGGGCGGTGTTGGCGGCGCACCGGCTACTTATTTATTTGGCGATTTGGAGACGATGTTTTTTGATACATTGCCAGTGCTCCGCCCAACTTAAATTTGGTAGGAGTCGGCCAGATTTATCTTGGACATCCGGTGTTTATTCACCCCTTTCACCACCACCGGATTGACACTTTTCTTTTATTTCCTCTGGACTGAGTTCCTCAACCTTAATACCTCGGAGTGCGGGACAATCCTCTACAGATTTAGATGCTGAGCCATCGGGATAAGGCACTTGAGTTTCGTCATTCCACGGTAAATCGGCGCAGCCAAACAGAAATAATGACATCAAACAAGCGGCAGCCCCGGAAAGCCGCCAGCGTTGGTGAGTGTCGGATTGTAAATTGTTTTTCATGTTCATGATTTTGTTCCTTTGCCATTTTTTTTCTTATCATATCACTTTTTATCAGGCATTTAAAATTTATGGATGAACACGAATTTCAACAAGCCCGCGAAAGGCTGAATCAATGCCCTTGCTCTTTTGAAAAGGCGATTCTCAGTAGTCGCTGTGGCTGTGCAAAATGCCAACGTTTGAATATTGCTGAACGTGAAGCAGCGGCTTGTGTATCACCCGCAGCGCAGACGCGATGCGCTGTTTTGCTGGAGCAGTTATACAAAAATGCTCGGTTTGCCTTGAAACAGCCACGCATAGAGGGTCCACAACCTCATGCTAAGGCGATGAAAGTTCAATGTGGTGGTTTATTTGGTTTAGCAACTGTGCTTTCTGAAGGTGCTGTGGAGAATATTGATGCTTTAGTAACGCAGGCAGTGGAGACTTTTGGCTCGCTGGAAGATTTGCCTTTTTTTGAGATTGTAAAATTTATTAGCCATTATCAAGTTCGCGCTAAAAAATAAATAGGAGTCCAAGATTTATCTTGGACGTCCAAACCGGAGGTGGACTCCTTAACTGATATTAATAGCATCTTGACGGCTGTGTATGATGGTGCTTTTGGGTCAACACGGGAAGTTTCTTCAGAAAACATCGCGGCAATTGGGGCTGCCGTCGATTGTATGGCAACTTATCACAATGGGCAGTTGCATGTCCCGTGTATTGCAGTTAGCATTAAACACTAAAACCACAAAATAAAAACCTGCTTTTTTGACAAACAATAATTTTTGTACTAAAATATTGTCATCTTGAATTTATAGATTAGCCTCAAAATCTTTTAAGTGACAGATATTACCGAGATCCAAGGTAATAACAAAGGTGATAGATGGTTTATCACCCCAGGGAGCTTGCCCCTTAAACATAACCAAAGCCTATTTTGTGGTTTTGGCGTTTTTAAGTAAGAGTCGATGTCAATGGCGTGACTGATACCACCACCACAGATAGTTGAGTAAAACGTTCTCAAGGAGAAATCCTATTTTTTGAAATAGGAAAAATAGGATTTCTTTGTGGGAACATTACAAAACCCAAATCCCCACTATCACAAAAAACGCCAACAACTCAAACAAACTAACAACAATCAACATATAAGCAATCCGCCGAGCCGACGGCTTCATCGGCAGCCAAACGCGGCGCATGTACCAACGAAAGGGGGGAAACCAACGCCAGCGTTGCCAGTTCTGTAAATAGCGGAATAACTCTCTGCCCCAATGCTCTAAACTATGATCAACTTCTGCCAAGCGTTGAGAACGCTCCGCCTCTGATAATCCACTATAATCATCAATAAGCACAAGGCTATCCTTTTCGATTCTGATAAATGTGGCAGATTTCAGTCCCTGACTGTAGCTGATTTTAAATCCCTCATGGGTTTCTTCTCGATGGATTTCTGTGGCTATTTTTTGTCCGTTGCTCAGATTATTAGCCTCTAAATAATACTGATTAGGATTGATTTGTCGCCATTCTACAAATTCCAACAAAGGATTAATGCGATAAAAACGCTCTAAATCGCGGCAAAATTCACGCAAAGAGTCTGCGGGCGTAGCAATACGCACCCAGGCAGCATCTTCGCTAGGAAGTGGAATATCAGGCATCGTCAGGATAAGGAATGATGAGCAGAGGAATGGATAAAAGGCGTAGCAGCGTTTCGCAGTGCATACGCGATTTTAAGCCTTCTTTATGTTTTGGACGGGGAGAGCCAATCACCACTAAGTCAAAGTGAGAAGCATCGGCAACCTTAACCAAACATTCGGCTGGTTTGCCTAACATAAATTCATAACTGTAAGCCACATTTTGCGCTGAGGCGGCAGCACTGACACGCTTCACATTTTCCTGAATTTCTCTTTCCAACTCTCCTTCCACATATTTTCCATAGGTGATTTGAGTCACGGCATTATTCAGCCAATCATCCCCTAACATACCTTTCCAAAAATCGGGCACAACTATTAATTGATGTAAACGGCTATCTGGGTGGCACAGTTTTAAACTGGCATTTTCTGCCGCGCAAGCACCCCGGGTGCCGTGACTGGCTAAAAGGATGTGTTTGTAGTGCATATGGAGAGTTTAGTCAACTAAAAAATACACGCCCAAGGCAATTAACAAAGACAAGACAAGTGCCATCCAATCCTCATGCCTATCGGTTTTAAAAATAGTCAAGGCTGAGCCTCGATGAAATTTAGCTTTTTCTTCTTCAGACATTTTGAAATATTCCTCAAATAAAAAAACTCGACGCAGAGCGTCGAGTAGTCAATTAAATAGTTTCATGCACAAATAACAACACAACAACCAGAGACAAAACCGCCTTAAGAGTCCCTACCACGCCACCGATCACCAAGGGTTGTCCTCCCGCCTGTTTAATCGAAGCAAAAGTAATTTGCATACCTAAGCCCACTAAACCAAAGGCAAATAACCAAGTAATAAATTGACGGAACTTCTTGACTTTCTTTGCAGTATGCCGGACAGCTTTATGTGCCTTTTTCAAAACAGCATTAGCCTCTTTAGAAAATATCTTCGCATTAACCAAACCGCGCAAAGTGTCGTCATCTTCAATGGACATCACCTTTTTATGCTCTATCAAACGCCCCAAAGCAGCCTTACGCGCCTTCCGTTGCAGCTTTTGTTCTTCATTCTTGAAGACTTTCACCTCTTCAACTGTCAAAAGTTTTTCGGCTGGGATATTATTATCAAAATATTTACCCTTATAGTGATTAGCGGGAGAGAAAATCCCTGTGGAAGACAGGGCAAACATCAAAAGAAAGCCTAAGACGAAAATGGGAAACTTTGAAAATGCCACCCGCGCCAAATTGACATCTGGGGCACTCTCTTCGCGCTTAACATACCATACCGCCAGCCATACCACGATGATAGGTAAAACTAACACACGAGTAATATTAAAGATTTCAGCCACTTTCAAAGTTTCAATACCATCAGGCTGATAGGCAAGTGCTGCGCCAGCCACTTGTGCCGAATTCAGGATGCCAGTCCCCGCCCAAGCACCAAACTGGACATAGCCCAAGTCAAGTATATTACCGATAACGGGAAATAAAAACATGCAGCCCACACCCCACAAGAGAATCGTGCCGATGGTGTAAGCGATTTCCACCGATTTAGCATGCACCACTGGCGCGGAAGCGACGGTCGCCGAGACTCCGCACACGCCCATACCAGCCGATAACACGCCGCCCATCGAATTGGGGATATTGCGCCGCCCCCCCATCCATAACACGAGTCCGACTGATCCTAAAACGAAAAATCCGACCATCAGAATAGAGAGGGAACCCAATTGTTGTAATTCAGCGAGGCTGTACAATGTACCGAGTAAAACGACTCCCGTCTTAAGTCCTAAGCGAGACAGGCGTACACCATTTTCCGCCCAACTGGGGACTTTGAAAAAGTTGACCACAATAATACCCGTCAAAATGCCTAGTACAATATAATTAAGACCAAGCACTTGATGCAAGTATTTAGCCCCCATCACGGGTCCTAGAGATTTACTCCATACCGCTACCAAGGGTGCAACAAACCAGCGGATAGCCATCGCTATAAATAAAATAAAAGTGGCACCTGCGATAGTGGACAAATAATAATCTATGTTACCTTCTTTGTGCTCACCCAAAAAATGCCATAATCCTACAATAAGCGCGATGCCGCCAAAAATATAGGATAGGCTCGTCATTTCACCTATGTGCTTTGAGATATGTAGATAGCTGATAACGCCATCCATCAGTCCAAAATCTACCAATGCGCCCCAGCTTAACATGAGAATACCCATGATAAGTAGGGCTGGATGTTTTTTGGTATAGACCATACTGTGCTTATTCCTCCAATTTAATTAATTTGTCTGCCAAGATAAATATGGCCGACTCCTTTTTTATTGACTTAATAATGCGTCAACAAAACTTGCCGCCTCAAAACGCCGCAAATCATCAGCCTGTTCACCAACTCCGATAAAGCGGATAGGTAAGCCCGTTTGTTTAGCCATCGCAAAAACAATCCCACCCTTAGCTGTACCATCCAATTTAGTCAGCGTCAAACCTGTTACTCCTACCGCTTGATGAAATTGCTTCGCCTGGGCAAGCGCATTTTGACCAATGCCGGCATCAATGACTAGCAAAGTTTCATGAGGCGCGGCGGGATCGAGTTTATTAATCACTCGCCGTACCTTTTTTAATTCTTCCATCAAATTAGTTTGCGTATGTAAACGTCCAGCCGTGTCTGCAATCAAGACATCAATACCACGCGCCGTCGCTGCCTGCAAAGCATCAAAAATCACAGAAGCCGAATCGGCACGATTATGCTGGGCAATCACTGGCACATTATTGCGCTCTCCCCAAACTTTCAACTGATCAATCGCTGCCGCGCGAAAGGTATCCCCCGCTGCCAACATCACTGAGCGTCCTTCAGCTTGAAAGCGTTTAGTCAGTTTACCAATCGTCGTCGTTTTACCCGCTCCGTTGATACCAATCATTAAAATCACAAAGGGCTTAGTATTATCGTCAGGCAAAATTAAGGGCTGTTCTACTGGCGCCAAAATCGCTTGCATATCTTCACGCAAGGCATGAAATAACGCTTCAGAATCATTAAGTTGCTTTCGTGCCACCCGTTTGATTAAATCGTTCATCAACACCTGAGTGGCATCTACACCCAGATCAGCAGTCAAGAGCAAGGTTTCAATCTCTTCAAGCAAATCATCATCAATCGCTTTTTTGCCAATCAAGAGATTGGCTAATCCTGCCGTCAAGTTTTCACGAGTGCGGCTGAGTCCTTGTTTTAAACGACTAAACAACCCCTGTTTAGCGGCTGTGTTCTCTTCTTGAGAATTATCTGTTTTTTTGTTAAATCCAAACATTAGTTTTTATATTGCCTAAATACCAGCAGTGTCTATCTCCCACTGCGAAATCACGATTTTAACCTTAAAACGGTTATTTTCCAATACCATTTTTTTAGGTAAATCAATGCCCTGTACTTGAATATACGCTTTATAATCTATTTCCCAGCCGTCTTGTCGTAAACTCTGTACATGCCGCTTAGCATCATCGAGCGTGTACCATTGGGGAGAAGAATGGGGTGCCGGGAGTCCCCTGATCCAAGCATGTAAATTGGTCACGGGCAATTCTACTTTCAGGACTTTAGCAATTAAAATATCTGGATTAGCTGCCTTAATCGTTTTATTGTCACCCTGATGCATCACAACGCCCTTGTCATCCCCTTCAAGCAAGATGACTCCTTGTCCAAGCGGCGTATTTAAACGCAGTTGATAAGCCGCACCTTGCTGTTGCCAGAAAATATTAGCCGTCCAACTGTCATTTTCAGTTGAAATCGCAATGCGACCATTTAAACGCCATGAATCCAATTGTTGCTTAGCTGGCATTGGCGGTATTGGGGGCATCTGAATACAGCCAAACAGTAGCAATAATACCAATATTAACAATCGTCTCATGATTCACCATTTTTCTTGGAATCTAGAAAATGACGTATCACTTCACGCAATTTTTCATCATCTGGAAAAGTTTTCTGCGCTTTTTCCCACACTTCTTTAGCCGCCTGCTGATCTCCACTCATCCATAACACTTCGCCTAAATGCGCCGCCATTTCAGGGTCTTCTCGTTTGGTTTGTGCTTTACGCAGATAGGCAATCGCTTCCGCATATTTACCCATTTTATACAACACCCATCCCATGCTGTCTAAAATGTAATAATCGCTGGGACTTAATCGCAATGCTTGTTTAATTAATTTGTAAGCATCCTGATAACGATCTGTGTGTACCGTGAGACTGTAACCTAAGGCATTGAGCGCATCTGCATTTTCTGGCTCGATTTTTAGTAAACGTCGTAAATCCCGCTCTAATAGATCTATCCTGCCCATTTTTTCATGCAACATGGCACGCTGATAGAGCACTTCGATATTATCAGGGGCTGAGTCGAGCACACGATCATAAATCTTCATCACTTGGCTAAACTGTTTTTGATCCGTCAACAATTCAGCCTCCAACAGCATCAGATTAATAATATCTTCCTGGCGCTCGACATGTAGGCTCCGAAGGTGCTCAATGGCTTTATCTAGTTCTCCTTGTTCGGTAAAAATCAAAGCAATCCGCGCATGGGCATTTAAATAATTTGATCCGCCATCAATTTGCTTATACCAATAAATGGCTTTTTGTAGGTCTTTTGCATCTTGTGCAATTTGGCCTAGATAATAGCGTGCGGTATTGAGTTTATGCCCTGTATCGAGTAGTGCCAAAAAATACTTTTTGGCCGCTAAGTTATCTTTGACTTGTAGGGATAACACGCCCAAGGCATATAAAATATCTACATTTTGTTGGGAATCTTTGGACAACAATTTAAATTGTTTTATCGACTCTTTAAACTGATCCGCATCAACAAGCAGACGTGCATACATTAACCGCCATTCTTGCTGTTTTGGGAATTTCTCCAATGCGGATTTTAGCCATTTTAAGGCGAGTGAACGTTTTCCTTGCTTGTCCAACAAATGGGCATACAAAGGCACGGCTTCTGCATGATTTGGGCTCTGCTTTAAAAGTCTCTGCAACAGAACCATGGCTTTATCATACTGTTCAATACCGATCAAAAAGCGTGAGTAGCTCAATAAAACCACGGGGTTGTTTGGCCGTTTAGCGAGCAATTTTTCCATCAATTCTAAGGCGAGCGTTTGATCAGTTTGTGCCTCTAGTAATGTTGAAATCAATGCGCTGACTTGATCGGGCTCATCCTTGAAAGTGTCGAGCATAGCCTCTAAATGTATCACGGCTTGTTCTGGGCGGTTTTGCTGTAATAATATCCCGCCTAAAAGTTGGCGTGCATAAGGATTATTCGGAGCAAGCTTTATCCATAGGCTAGCCGCCTTGGCAGCCATGTCATATTGTTGTGCATATAAAGCCGCCTTTGTGGCTTGTTCAGCAAAACGCTGATCACCCGTTTCAGTGGCAACCTCAAAAAAATAGAGTGCCGCTAAGCTATTGTTACCACGAAGTTTGGCAATTTCAGCCACTAAAATTTGGTACATCTGTTCTTGTTGTCGTGAAATAAATAGCCCGGTAGCATGGGGGTTGCCTTGGATTTCTATCTTTGATGGCGATTTCTCAAAGGCGAGTACTTTAGTGGGTGTCAATTGACTGGCACATCCCATCAAGAGATTAGCCATGGACATGATCACGACATTTTTTAATAACAATTTTATTTTCACTCTGATACTCCAATTATAGTTGTTCATTTATATTATATGACAAATTTTAGAAAATCGTTATAATGTTAATGCTTATCCATCAATCACAAAATTTATCATGCGAATTCTTCAAGAAGCCCTTACATTTGATGATGTTTTACTCTTACCCGCCCATTCCACTGTTTTGCCTAAACAGGTACAACTTAAGACGCTTTTGACACGAGACATCAGGCTCAACATTCCTCTGATAGCGGCGGCGATGGATACTGTCACTGAAGCTCGTCTTGCTATCACAATAGCACAAGAAGGCGGGATTGGCATTATTCATAAGAACATGAGTATTGAAAAACAAGCGCGTCAAGTGCAAATGGTTAAAAAGTTTGAAAGTGGGGTCATTAATGATCCAATTACAGTCTCACCCAATACCAGTATTCAAGATGTGCTCAATTTGACACGCGCTCACAATATTTCTGGTGTACCCGTTGTCGATCAAAAAATGTTAGTTGGTATCGTCACGAGCCGCGATTTACGTTTTGAGACGCATTATGATAGTCCCGTCTCAAGTATTATGACTCCCAAAGAACGCCTTATTACGGTGCCAGAAAATGCCAGTCGTGAAGAAGTCGCGCATTTATTACATAAACATCGCATTGAAAAAGTGCTAGTCGTCAATGAAAATTTTCAATTACACGGTCTGATTACGGTTAAAGACATCCAAAAAGCCACAGAAAAACCTTATGCTTGTAAGGATGCACAAGAACGTTTACGGGTGGGGGCAGCGGTGAGTACGGCTGAGGAGACAAAAGAGCGAGTAGCTGCCTTAGTTGATGCGGGCGTTGATGTGATTGTTGTAGATACTGCACATGGACATGCACAAAGCGTATTAGATCAAGTGCGTTGGATTAAGCAACAATATCCTGATGTACAAGTGATAGGGGGCAATATTGCGACGGGTGAGGGGGCGATGGCTTTAGTTAATGCTGGGGCAGACGCGGTCAAAGTTGGTATAGGACCCGGCTCCATTTGTACCACACGTATTGTTGCTGGTGTCGGTGTGCCCCAAATTACGGCCATTGATCAAGTTGCACAAGCCCTCAAAGGCACTGGCATACCGCTGATCGCTGACGGCGGCATTCGCTATTCTGGTGATCTTGCCAAGGCCATTGCCACAGGCGCACATTCTGTTATGATAGGCGGCTTATTTGCGGGTACGGAAGAAGCCCCCGGTGAGGTCGAACTTTATCAAGGCCGTTCTTATAAGTCATATCGTGGCATGGGCTCTTTAGCTGCCATGTCGGAAGGCTCTAAAGATCGATATTTTCAGGACAATGTTGAGACTGAGGGAAAATTAGTACCGGAAGGGATTGAGGGTCGTGTACCCTATCGAGGTGTTTTAATAGATATTATCCATCAATTGTTGGGCGGTTTGCGCTCCAGCATGGGTTATACCGGTTGTCATACTTTAGAAGAAATGCGTACTAAACCACAATTTGTACGTGTCAGTCTTGCTGGGATGCGTGAAAGCCATGTACATGATGTATCTATCACTAAGGAAGCACCAAATTATCGAGTGGATTAATATCACAAACTATCAAATTTTATGAAATTGACAATATCTGTTTTAGCTATAATCATTTGTGCGACACTCATGAGTTGTAGCCGTGTATCGACCACTATAAAAGAGTGGAAAAAGGCTTCCACCACGCCTCTCGTTGGTCATTGGCGATTTGATGATTCCAAGGGCGTTATAGCGTTAGATTCTTCCGCCCTCAAAAATGATGGCACCTTAGTTGGTATGCCAACATGGGTAACAGAAGGTCAACTTAATGGTGCTCTTTTTTTCGATGGCATAAAGGACTATGTGACTGTAGGCAGGGATATGTTCAATATCAGTTCAAAGCTCAGTGTGTCTTTGTGGGTAAAGCTTGAAAAAATTAACAACTCTTATCAGACGCTGATTCAGCGGGGCAGGTATGTGTATCCGTTCATGGTGCAATTATCAGGCGGCAACCGTATCCGCACTGCTGTGCGTACCCTCCAAGGAGAAAGTAGCCAGACCCATTATCTCTTATCTGTGACCGAATTGGCCGAAAATCGCTGGTATCATGTGGCTATGACTTACCAAAATGGTGAATATATTCTCTATGTTGATGGCAAGCAAGAAAGCAAGGAGGTTCTCAATGGTGATCTGGCGGTGGAGCGTAATTATACGACGACTATTGGTGGTCAACCGGCTGTTGGTTCGAGCTACTTCCAAGGATGGCTGGATGATGTTCGTATCTATAAGATAGCCCTAACGCCTTCTCAAGTTCAAGCCATTTTCAATAAACGATAGACACAGGGATTGTATTTAAGCAGGGATAAGTCAAAATACTCAACTACAGGGATTCGTTTTTAACAGGGATAAGTCAAAACACTCAACTACAGGGATTCGTTTTTAACAGGGATAAGTCAAAACACTCAACTACAGGGATTCGTTTTTAACAGGGATAAGTCAAAATATTAAGCAGAATAAAAATTGGCGGCTTGTATCGGTTTTGACTTATCCCTGCTAATATATAATCCATCTGGCCGACTCCTATATAATCCATGAAAAAATTTCAACGCATTTCAATAAGGACTATTTTGTTTTTTGTTATCGCGGCAATAATCATACCTATCATTGTGAATATAGTGTCTGATCTGATTTTTGAGCGTTTTATTGAATATTTTCTGGCGGTTGTTAGTGCCAAGCCTGATGAGGTTTTGGCTCGTAAGGAGTTGGTGGTTGAGGTACGATAAGGCAACTCCCAAATAATAATATACTAAGGGCAACCACAAGGGTTTGCCCCTACCTGCCAAATATTGTAGGGGCAATCCTTTATGGTTGCCCTGACTAACTATGCGTTTACGGATGACACGGATGACACGGATTTAAATTCAAAGTCAAAAGAAAAATCAAAGTCAAAAGTGAGGATAATGGGCTATGATGCTGAGATTGATTAATGACAAACCCTTGTCCCGTATGGTTCTTACGGATTACTTGGATTAAAAACCAAAAACCTTGAATCGCGGATTTTACGGATGACACGGATGACACGGATTTAAATTCAAAGTCAAAAGAAAAATCAAAGTCAAAAGTGAGGATAATGGGCTATGATGCTGAGATTGATTAATGACAAACCCTTGTCCCGTATGGTTCTTACGGATTACTTGGATTTAAAAAAAAAAACCTTGAATCGCGGATTTTACGGATGACACGGATGACACGGATTTAAAATCAAAGTCAAAAGAAAAATCAAAGTCAAAAGTGAGGATAATGAGTGTTTTTAGGTTTTTAATCCGCGAAATCAGTGTCATCCGTAAAATCCGCGATTCAAGTTTTTATAGGAGAAACAACAATGTATATAAAATCTCCACCACCGGAGGTAGATAAAGTGGTATTACAGCTTGGACATTCCTCAAGAGTTAAGTCCGTCGCGTTTTCCCCCGATGGCAAAACCGCCTTGTCGGGCAGTAGGGATCACACAACCAGATTATGGAATCTCGAAACCGGTGAAGAAATTATCCGTTTAGTAGGGTTTGACGATGGTGAAGGCGTTGCTATTATGCCTCAACAGGGTTACTATGTCGCTTCTCCAAAGGGAGAGCAATATATTAATGTAGATTTTGGTAATAATAGGGTGGAAAGCATTGAAGGATATGAAAAATATAAAAAATTCTACCACCGCCCTGATATTCTCAAACTCGCATGGCAACTTGGCGATGCAGAACGTGCGATTGCTCTAGCTAATCAAAATCCATTCATACCCCCTCAAAAACGCTTTGCCTTAGTGATTGGTAATTACTTTGCTGGGCATGGGGTGAGATATGAAGAACAGACATGATCACCGATCATAGGTAAGCAAGGATAAGTCAAGTACAACGGATTTACTGCTCAAACCGGTTTTGACTTATCCTTTATTAAATCTGATCGGTGTAGTTATTGTAAGGGTTTTGAGAGAGATACTTTATAAACAAGAAATAATATGATATTATTTCCTTATGAAAAAGAAATATATCATCAAAACGCTTTTGAAAGATTTTCAGGCATCAACATTGCCCCCAATAATCACCCGTGATTATCAAATTCCTATTGGCAGTGGAAAAATCATTACACTCATTGGGGCACGGCGCAGTGGTAAATCTTTTTTATTATATCAATTAGTCAAACAACTGACGGCTCGGGTGACAAAACAACAGATTATCTTCATTAATTTTGAAGATGAGCGGCTTGAATTACAACGTCAAGAATTGGATTTAGTGATACAAGCCTATTTAGAACTCTATCCCCAGTATCACGAATTGTCTCAATGCTATTTTTTCTTTGATGAAATTCAAAATGTCGCTGGTTGGGAAAAATTTATTCGTCGTCTTTATGACACCATTTCTCAAAATATATTTATCACCGGCTCCAATGCCAAAATGTTAAGCAGTGAAATAGCAACCGCATTGCGTGGTAGAAGTCTGAGTTACACAGTGTATCCGTTGAGTTTCAAAGAAAGTCTTCGTTTTCAATCCATTACCCCTGAATTGGAAACGACCAAAGGACGCGCTTATCTTTATCATGCTTTAGAAAGGTATTTGCACGACGGCGGTTTTCCTGAATTATCCTTGTTGCCCAATCAAGACTTAAAGCGAAAAACCTTACAAGAATATTATCAAGTGATGTTATTTCGAGATATGGTGGAACGCTACCAAATTACGAATATGACAGCCTTGAAATTTTTTCTTAAACGGCTTTATGCCTCAAGCACCAAACAAATTTCTATTAATCGTATTTATAATGAACTCAAATCTGTCGGTATTCGCATCGGTAAAAATTCGTTGTATGATTTTTTGGAACACGCAGAATCCATTTTTATGTTTGGAACTTTGAAGAAATATGCCTATAAAATATCAACGCAAGAACTCAGTGAAAAAAAGGTGTATGCCATAGATAATGGATTAACCAATGCAGTGAGTTTCCATTTTTCCGCAGATTTAGGAAAGGCTTTAGAACAAGTGGTTTTCTGGGAATTAAAACGTCGCCTTTCTGATCGGGACACTATTTTTTATTACAAAAACCAATTTGAGTGTGATTTCATCATACAACGAGAAGAGACAATCAGTGCCGCTATTCAGGTGTGTTACCAACTGGATGAGCCAAAAACCAAGCAACGAGAAATAAAAGGATTACACCAAGCGAGTCAAAACTTTAAATCAGTGCAAGGCTTTCTCATCACTTATGATAATGAAGAACCTATTGAAGGTATCCAGGTGATATCAATATTAGAATTTTTGCTAGGCGAATGTTTTCCTTGGGAGTCTGTCTCGTTAGACACAAGAGCCTTTCCGATTTGAGCCTTCGATTTGTAAAAAAGTAGTCAAACCTAAAACTCATTAAGCCGCCAATCATAATCATGATCGATACTACCCCGATAGGCTCGCAGACGCTTTGCCAAATGAGGATCAGCATACCTCAGCAAGTGCCTGATAACCCCTCTATCACTCCCCCCAAAATCGACTTTATACCAATGATAAATACTAGAAACCAACAATTTGCCATTTTTAAACCGCACACCACGTCGATGATTCACATAAGCCTTTGCTCCCGCCTCAAGCAATTTTTCCGTATTAGCAGCCGTATAAGCCTTTTCTGCCAAATTGGGACAACCCAAGCTCGCGCAATTGACAGCGTAATGTATCCGATTATCGCGCCAAATCGGGCGTAAAATGCCATGTTCGATATTATTCAAGCTCAGCTTTTGCCCCTTCATTGTTACCAACTTCTTATCCCAAGGACCAAAACCAAACCAACCAATTTTCTTAATCGACTTCACAGGATAATGCTTGACAATCAGATGAACCGTCAGCGCATTATACAGATTAATCCAATAAGCCTTTTGTTCAGCCTTTGAATAGGCACGCGGATCCCGTTTCATCAGATAATTTAAGTAGCCCTTTAATTGACGTTTATCATTAGCCTTTAAATTAGCGTAATCAAAACGATTAACGCCTGACGGATGGTTTGCATCCAAATAACGATCTAAGAGCCTTTGCCAGACTCTGTGATCAATCGTTGCCCGGTTGGCTTCGTTGCTCTTGTTCCAAAAAGGAATGAGTTCCGCCTGAGGGGCGGCACTGAGTATGCCATACCCTAAAAATAATATCAGTGTCCCGACAATGGTTTGCAGTCTATTTTTGTGTTGCATCATTTCACCTTTATTTTGGAGTCCAAAGCTTTAGCTTTGGAAACCCACGTCCAAAGCTAAAGCTTTGGACTCCAATATCTCCGATAATTAGCTTCGCATTTCTCGTTCCCACGCTCTGCGTGGGAATGCCTGCCTCGACGCTCCGCGTCGAATTAATTACGCCGCCAAGCCTGAAACCGTTCCACCCACTCCAGCACCTTGACAGGGGCATGAGCACGCTTCCACTCACCCGCCGCATATTTATTAGCTTCTGCCAACGTAGGATAAATATGAATAGTGCCCAAAATCTTATTAAGACCAATCCCCCATTTCATCGCTTGAATATATTCCGCAATCAAATCACCCGCATGATGTCCCACGATAGTGACACCCAAAATTTTATCCTTACCCGGTTGAGTCAGCACCTTAACAAATCCCTGAGCCTCTTGATCAGCGATGGCGCGATCTAAATCATCAATCCCATACTGAGTCACTTCATAATCAATGCCTTGCCGTTTCGCCTCTTGCTCATTTAAGCCTACCCGTGCCACCTCCGGATCAGTAAAAGTTGTCCAAGGGATGACAGAATAATCTGCCTTAAATTTCTTAAAGCTACCAAAAAGCGCATTAACGCTAGCATACCACGCTTGATGGGCGGCAGTATGCGTAAATTGATAAGGACCCGCAACATCGCCACAAGCATAAATCGTAGGAATATTAGTACGCAAATGTTCATCGACTTCTATAGTGCCACGCGGACTTAAAGCCACGCCCAATTCTTCTAAGCCAAAACCTTTCGTATTAGCCGCCCGCCCGACTGCCACTAATATTTCATCAAAAGGCACAACCACTTCTTCGCCATCATGTTCACAAATCAGCCGTTTTTCGCCTTCGATACGCAACGCTTTATGAGACCTTAATAATTGAATACCCTCTTTAGCAAATTGCGCTTGTACCACATCAATCACATCGGCATCTTCACGCACCATAATATGTGAAGCACGTTGCACTTGGGTCACATTCGCACCTAATCGCGCAAAAGCTTGGGCTAATTCACAACCAATCGGTCCGCCTCCTAGCACGACTAAACGTTTCGGCAACGTTCTCAAAGTCCAAATTGTATCTGACGTATAATAACCCACATCCTCTAAACCGGGCAGCGGAGGCACAAAAGGTCGTCCGCCGCTGGCGATAATAATATTACGGGTGGTTATTTCCTGACCATTAACGCGCACACTGTAGGGCGACGTAATCATCGCCTCCCCTTGAATACAATCAACGCCCAATTTTGTATAACGTTCCACAGAATCATGCGGCTCAACTTGCTTAATAACGCGGTGGACACGATCCATCACTTCCGCAAAATCAAATTCTACGGTGGCATTTTTAAAACCATACTCTTTGGCTCGCTTAATATAGGACAACATTTTAGCAGAGCGCAAAATCGCCTTACTGGGCACACAACCCGTATTTAAACAATCGCCACCCATTTTATGTTTTTCAATTAAAGTGACTTTAGCTTTCACAGCAGCGGCAATATAAGCACTGACTAAGCCAGCAGAGCCTGCACCGATGACAACCAAATTAGTATCAAAATGTTTAGGTTTTTTATAGCCGCGCATGACTTTCTGCGCCTTGGAATAGTCCAGCACTTTTTTGGCAATAAAGGGAAAAATGCCGAGTAACACAAAAGAAAGGAGCAGGGCGGGTGATAAAATCCCACCCAAGGATTCCAGTTGACCAATTTGTGTCCCCGCATTCACATAAACAATCGTGCCCGCAAACATACCGATTTGACTCACCCAATAAAATGTCCAAGTTTTAATCGGCGTTAAAGCCATCACCAGATTAATCACGAAAAAGGGAAAGGCGGGCACTAAGCGTAAAGCAAACAAATAAAAGGCGCCGTCTTTTTCAACCCCGCGATTAATGGAACCTAATTGTGACTTAAAGCGTTCTTGAACAAAATCCTTGAACAAATATCGAGAAACTAAAAATGCCAAGGTTGCACCGATGGTGCTGGCAAACGACACTATAATTGTCCCATCGAACACGCCAAAAATTGCACCAGCAGCCAAAGTGAGTATGGTCGCCCCCGGTAACGAGAGCCCCGTGACAACAACATAAATCGCAAAGAAAATCAATATCGTTTGCCAAGGATGCGCCTCATAAAAATTAACAATCTCTGTTCGCTGCGCTTGAAAGTTTTCAAGGCTCAGGTATTGTTGTAAATCAAATACAAAAAATATGGTTATTAAAATGGCTATCACAGCCAATAAAATAAGCTTACTTTTTTTCACTAAATGGCCTCTCAATTATTTATTAATTAAATTTGCTCGTGAATTATATCAGACAGATAGTGAAAAGCTCGGGTTACCTTAACTACAGGGATTTTTTTTTAGCAGGGATAAGTCAAAACACTTAACTACAGGGATTTTTTTTATTTTTAGCAGTCAAAACCTTCTGTTCGCCGCCAATTCTTTTTGACTTATCCCTGTTAAAAAATAATCCCTGTCGTTAACCTTATTTCAAAGACAAAATCCAATTAACAAGCGTAGCAATGTCTTTATCGCTGACACGGGGAGAATTAGGAGTCATCGGAATTGTACCCCAGACACCCGAGCCACCCTTTTTGACTTTCTCCACCAACTTATTAGCCGCCCCCCTTTTACCTTTATACTTGGCTGCGACCTCTTTCCAAGCGGGACCTAGTATTTTCGCCTCCACGCTATGACAGGCTAAACAGCCACTCTTTGTTGCAAAAGCAGCCATCGCCGCATGTGGCCAATTAATTCATAGCCACTTTCTAGTGGCAAGCCATCAATCTCCTCGCCATGCTGACCATGACATTTTGAACAATTCGCTTCAAATATTTGGCGACCACTGAGATTCAAAACCGTACCCAGTCCAACCGTGATTGGCTTAGTCGGTTGCAAAGGAATCGTCGTGCCATCCTCGCGCACCATCGGTTGTCGTTTCACTAAACCCGGTACTTCTGGGTCCTTCAAAGAAACGATGATAGCCCGTTGCTGCCGTTTAGACTGCCGCTTATATTTCATCCGAACTTTGTTATATTTATTCGGATTGTGACGCTCTCCTTGGATTTTGCGAAAGGCTCTATTTTTAGAACCGCCTACATTGATCACAACCTTGCCGGCAATCAAAGGGGCTATCCCGTACCGCCCATGAGACTTGCCCGCAGAGGCAGAAGGAATAGCATCACCATCATCGTCTCCCGTCATAAAACCGGTGTAAATTTCACCCGTTCTATTAGTCTCCGACTGGATAACACCACTCTGATTCACCGTTTGAATCCACCAACGAGTGATCCGCTCTAATTGTGCATCCGCTTTATAGGTAGGCGTAGCGAATAATATTTCTCGCAGTCCAGCGAGAGTAATGCCAATATCATAAGGCGTAACAACGACCGTATCATCATGACGGCGGCTCCGGTAAACGCCGTAGGCTTCGACCCAATATTCTCGGTTCAGCAAATTAAAGGTTTTACGCGCGGCCTCTAAAAAAGATTTTTCACATGCATGGCTTCGACATTTTTAAAATGCCATTAAGTTAAGGGCAACCATAAAGGATTATAAAATGCGGTCCTCCGTAGGGGCAATCCCTTGTGGTTGCCCTTAACTTAATGGCATTGGGTTGTAGAGTAGAAGGCAAGCGACCATCTCCAGCAAATCGCCCAAAAATGCCGTTGTTGAACGGAAAATCTCCGACAAAGGCGTTATCGACATTGGCTTTTTGCACGGCATCAAATCCCTGAGCGGCGGTGACATTAGGGGGCATTGGTCTCTTAGCGGTAATCCGTCCATTGCTACCGAACTTTTCATCATGCCGCCCAGTCGGCAAAAAGACGGCACCCACTAAGGCCAAACAAAATGAACTGCCGATGAGGATTGCTATATTATGTCTATATTTTTAATATGAATGAAGCTTCAGCCGAACAATAAAATAGGCGCCCAAACCGGAGGTGGACGCCTAAAGATGGGTTTGTCACTACATTTTAAGCACTAAAACTGTCGTATTATCCTGATTTCGTTTACCTTTCTTTTCGACAGCCACCAACAATTTTTTGACTAATGCTTTTGCGGATAATGGTTGATCTAAAATGTTAGCAATTTCCGTTTCAGACAAACTCAGTATTCCGTCACTGGCTAATAGAATACGATCACCCGCTTCTAAAGGTGCAGACGACTGATCAATCAGATCAATCTTTCCCCCCACAATCGCAGCGCGTAGCATATTACGATCTGGATGTGTCGCCAGCTCTTCTGGCATGAGTTCACCCAAATGTACCAGTTCTTGCAATATGGGTTTCATGGAATGATCCTCATTTAAACGGACTAAATCCCCTGCTTTCTTGTAAAGCCATAAGGGAGAATCGCCTACACTAATCCATTCTATTTGCACATCACTGATGGCAGCCGCAACCAATGTACAACCCATGCCCTTTAATTTTGGCCTTGATTGTACTTCTAAAGCTAACTGTTCATTCGTTTTTTGCAATATTTGCTGTAACCGCTCCGCCACAGAGCCGGAGACAGCATGATAGCTATCCATAAAAGTTTTAATAACACATTTGCTGGCAAAAGCACCGCCCTTGTGCCCCCCCATGCCGTCTGCCAGTACCATCAAAAAGTCCTGAGGCTGGCTGTTATCAAAGCCAAAATCATCTTCCTGATAATGCCGCTTACCTTGAATACGCTCTCCTGCGAACTCTTCGTTATATTTTGCCAATTGAAATGTTCTCCAAATAGGGGGACAAAACGTAAAGTTGTTTGTCCCTTAAAATGAGTTTGTGGATCAATGTCTCTGTGGAATGATTTCCCCGGTATCAGGGTCGCGCTGGAGACCTAAATGAGAAGTTGTTTTTTTAGGATTTACTTTTAGTATGGCTAACAATTTGCGTATGCTGGTTTGATATTTTCCCAATAAAAGCAGTTCATCTAAGCCGACATAAGTACCTTCTTTGACCGGCTCCCAACGTGCTCCTCGTTTGCAAAATGTGCCATTGATACTATTACAGTCAACCAAATAGTAGTAACCTTTGGCATCTTGAGTGATTTCTAAATGGATATCACTAACAGAATGATCGGCGTCTATTATAACAATATCAGCTTTTTGAGCACGACCAACTATAAAAGTTCTCATTGGATTTCATCTCTTATAAATTAGAATTGATTGATTATATCATGAATAACGCACCTAAACATTCTCGTGTACTCGCTTATTTTGCACTATCGATCTCACAAACAACCCGAAAACCAACAAGGTTGTTCTTACTGTTTGGCTGGCTCCGGCTTCGACTGGCTGCGCGACAACCATTGGGGCTAAGAAACCATGAACCGCCACGAAGCAATCGAAATTCCTCATTTTGACTACTTTCATCAGAGTAACTATACCAAGGATCAGCGCACCATTCCCAGGCATTTCCTACCGTTTCATATAATCCAAAAGGATTAGGTGCAAAAGAACCGACAGGTGCCGTTGTTTTGTCATCCCACTGACTACCACAACCTGCACAGTTAGCTTGATTATAGCCAATTTCATCTCCCCACCAATATTTTGTTTTCGTATCAGCCCGTGCGGCATATTCCCATTGGGCTTCGGTTGGCAAACTATAGTGCCGCCCAGTTTGTGTACTCAACCATTGAGCATAAGCCATAGCATCATGCCAGGAGACGTTAATCACGGGACGATTACAGCGCCCCCAACCTTCATCATCAGGTTTTTCTCTATGAGTGGCTTTTGTAAAGCGATCATATTCTAAAAAGGTGACTTCATAGCGCCCTATCGCAAAAGGCTTTATAGAGACGGAATGCACAGGTTTTTCTTCATCGCTACCTTGAATATCTCCCATTTGAAAACGCCCGGCGGGAATCACGACCATTTGGGGGCCAAATCCGCCGGCTTGCAAACGATCACGAAAAATTTCGGGGGGAGGCTGTAATTCTTGCGTCATTTTTTGTCGCAATTGGAAAATGCGTTGTTCTTCTGTAACGATTTGCTCTTGTAATTGCACTAAACATTGTTCTTCGGCTTCTCGTGCTTTTTGCGCCTTTACTAAATTGGCTGTTTCAGCCACCGCTTGCTGTTGCAATTGTTGCAATTTTGAGCGGTTTTTTTGTTGCGACTGTGCCAGGTGTTGAGCCATATAAAATATATAACCCCCATTTAAGAGAATTATCACACTGGCTAATATCCACCAATAGATTGGCGGCTTATTCAATTTATTTGATGGTTTAGATAAACCGAGTGCCTTAGCCCACTGTTCCACATTTTGTGGGCGGTCTTTTTCTGATACTTTTAAGCCCCAATCAATGCCTTGTAATAAATGTTTTGAATATTTTTTGTCCGCTATTTGTAGAATGGACGGTAATGGGTCTACATTTTCATTTTTAAGATGGTGCTCTCGCTCTGAGGCTTCTAGCGGGAGTTTGCCACTGATAATACGATATAGCACAGCCGCCAAGGCATAAATGTCTGTCCAAGGACCTTGATTGTTTTTTTTAGGCTCATATTGCTCAAACGGGGCATAACCGGGGCTAACAACTAAGTTGAGGGTGCTGCTACGGCTCCCAAGGCTATAACGTGCTGCTCCAAAATCAAGTAAAACAGGACTTTGGTCTTTTTCACGCAAATAAATATTATCAGGTCTAATATCTTGGTGCAGAAATCCTGCTTGATGTGCCGCTTGTAAACCGGATAACAACGGTGGCAAAAATTTCCGGAGTTCTGCTTCTGTTGTCATCTTTCCTTTTTTCAATAGACTGGTCAGGCTTTGCCCTTGCTCATATTCCATGACCATATAGGCCGTTTCTTCTGCTTCAAAGTAATATAAAACATCTACAATGTTAGGATGTTGAAATGTGGCAAGTGTGTGCGCTTCATGGAGAAAAACTTCTAAACCCAAGGCAAAATACTCTTGATATTCTTTTGCTTTGAGCCGAATATTGTCGCTATTTTTCCGGCTGATTAAGTGGTTGGGAAAATATTCTTTGATAGCGACTTTTTGTTTGAGTTTTGTGTCTTCGGCAAGGTATGTGATGCCAAATTCTCCATGCCCAAGAATGCCTTCTATACTATATTCTTTTAATTGATAGCCTATCGGCAAGACATTCGTGCTAGTAGTCATTAGTTTTCAGTAGTTGTAGTTAAAGGTTTCTAATTGTGTTATAGTTAATAGGTCTAATCACTTCACCCTAAATCTTAAGGATAAACGATGTCACGAGCATTTAATTTCAGTGCTGGTCCAGCAACATTACCTCAACCCGTATTAGAACAAGCCCAAGCAGAGTTGCCGGATTGGCACGGCTGTGGTATGTCTGTGATGGAAATGAGCCATCGCAGTAAAGAATTTAAGTCGATTGCCGAACAAGCTGAGTCCGATTTTCGGGAATTATTAAATATTCCAAATAGTTACAAAATACTCTTTTTGCAAGGCGGCGCATCTAGTCAATTTGCTATGGTGCCCATGAATTTATTGGGCGATGGCAATGAGGCAGATTACTTTAACACTGGTATCTGGTCAAAAAAAGCTATTGCTGAGGCAAAAAAATATTGCCAAGTCAATTTGCCCGTCGATTCAACCCCGAATAAATTTACCACTGTCTCTGACACTTGGACATTGAATCCCAATGCCGCTTATGTCCACTATACACCCAATGAAACTATCAATGGTGTGGAATTTCATAGTATTCCTGATGTGGGTGATAAGCCTTTAGTGGCAGATATGTCGTCAACTATTTTATCGCGTCCTTTGGATGTTTCCAAATATGGGGTGATTTATGCGGGCGCACAAAAAAATATTGGTCCCGCCGGCTTAACTATTGTCATTATACGTGAAGATTTGGCAAACATGCCCTTGTCCCACACACCGTCAATGTTTACCTATAAAACCCACATTGATAGTGGCTCTATGTATAATACGCCACCGACTTATGCGTGGTATATTGCGGGCTTGGTGTTTAAATGGCTCAAAGAGTTGGGCGGTTTGGTAGAAATGGGTAAACGCAATCAGCGCAAAGCTGAAATGTTGTACGCGGCGATTGATAATTCTGATTTTTATAATAATCCTGTCGATCTGGCTTATCGCTCTTGGATGAATGTGCCGTTTACGCTGATAAATGCCGATTTAAACCAAAGCTTTTTGGCGGATGCTAAGGAGGCGGGTTTAGTCACTTTGGCAGGGCATCGCACTGTGGGCGGTATGCGGGCGAGTATTTATAATGCTATGCCTGAAGAGGGCGTACAGGCATTAGTTGATTTTATGAGTGATTTTGAAAAACGGAAGGGATAATGTATAAGGTACTGACTTTAAATAATATTTCTGTTAAAGGTTTGGAGCGTTTGCCGCGCTCACATTATGAGGTGGCTTCTGAATTTCAGCAGCCTGACGCGGTGTTATTGCGATCATTTAAGATGCACGATTGGGAGATACCCGATACGTTGAAAGCTGTTGGACGGGCGGGGGCGGGGGTGAATAATATCCCTATTGATAAAATGAGCGCTCGTGGGATTCCCGTCTTTAATGCCCCGGGCGCGAATGCGAATGCGGTTAAAGAGTTAGTATTGGGATGTATGTTATCAGCCGCCCGTAATCTTTTTCCAGCGTGGGAATATGCCCGCAATTTGCAAGGTACGGACATTTCCAAACAAGTCGAAGCCGGCAAAAAGCAATTTGTTGGTTTTGAGTTGTCTAAACACACTTTAGGCGTGATTGGTTTAGGTGCCATTGGTGTCAAAGTCGCTAATGGTGCCCAGGCGTTAGGTATGCAAGTGATAGGCTATGATCCGCATATCACGGTGAAAAATGCTTGGCAATTGTCGTCGCATGTCAAACAGGCTTTGAGTGTTGAGGATATGTTGTCACAAGTTGATTTGGTGACAGTGCATGTGCCTTTGCAAGAGGCTACTCGCCATATCATCAATGGGGAGCGTTTACAAGAGGCGCGTCAGGGTTTGATGATTTTTAATTTTTCGCGTGACGGGATTGTTGATGATGTTGCGGTTTGTGAGGCGATTAAAGCGGGGCGGGTTAATGGTTATGTGTGTGATTTTCCAAGTAATTTATTGAAAAACCATGAGCGGGTTATTACGTTGCCACATCTTGGCGCGTCTACCAAGGAGGCAGAAGAAAATTGTGCCATCATGGTGGCTGATCAGGTGCGTGATTATTTGGAAAATGGTACGGTGCATAATTCGGTGAATTTTCCAGAGATAGAGATGCCACGTAACGGCGGGCCTCGTTTGTTGGTTGTCAATTCTAATGTTCCTCATGTGATTGAGCGCATTTCCAGTGCGCTGGCTAATGCCAATCTCAATATTATGGATATGTTAAATCGATCTCGCGGCGATATGGCTTGTACTTTGGTTGATGTTAATAATCCGATACCACAAAGCGTTGTGGATGAAATTTGTGCTAAAGATGGGGTGTTGAAGGTGCGGACGTTGTAACACGTCCAAGATGAATCTTGGACTCCGGAGCCGTTAGGAGTCCAAGCATTTAACTGGGAAAATCAACAATGGAAAAGGGAGATAATTAAAAATGTCTACAATTTTACCGACAGATTTTTATGCTTGGACACAAAAAACTTCACAATTGTTATTGGATGGTAACTACCATCAAGTTGATATGCAAATGATAGCAGAGGAAATTAAATCTATGGGAGCAAGTGAACGGCGTGAATTGATTAACCGATTGGCAGTAGTAATAATGCATCTCTTAAAGTGGCAATATCAATCTGGTCTCCGTTCACGTAGTTGGAAACTGACTATTGTGGAACAGCGTCGAGAAATTCATGAATTATTAGAAGATAGTCCAAGTCTAAAAGCTAGATTATGTGAAAAGTTTCCTCTAGCATATAATAAGGCTATCCTTAAAACTGAGAAAGAAACTAATTTGCCACGTAAAACTTTTCCTCAAAATTGTCCTTATACGTTGGAACAAGTGTTGGATGAGCAATTTTATCCGACAGATTAGCATTTATATCTCCTTAGAGATAACACTTGAATTAAGTAAACCCTTGAATCACGGATTTTACGGATGACACGGATGACACGGATTAAAAACCTGAAAACACTCATTAGTCTTTTGACTTTGACTTTAAATCCACGTCATCAAACCAAACAGAGTAGTCATAATGAATGAAGACAATGAAAAAACCTATTGGCATCAAACGAAGTAACTACGCAAAGCGACGATCAATTTTGGGCAGACTACTTAAATTTTTATTAGCACCTGTGGGGATAACCGTTTTAACCGATGTTAAAGTGATGAGTAAACCACCAGAAGCGGACATCTTATTATTAAAACTCAAATCCCCAAAATGGACTAAAGAACAACGGGAGCGATTACCCGATGGGATTAGAGATAGCACCGCTCATCACATTTTGCGTTTAATCTTTTGAAATCTCAAGGCTTCAAACAGATACCAAAACCTTTTAAAGGGTTTTTAGTCGAATTATGGCAACATATCTCAATAAAAGGAGATGATGATATGACACTTGAATTAAGTCCTAACGAAATTAAGGCAATAGGAAAAATGTGGGAGCCGAGTCTTTTTACTCAGGATGAGATTGAGGAACTGGTTTCAAAGGTATCACCCGAAGTTCGATTGAGAGGCTTGAAACCAGAAGATCGGTTAATTGGCTTGAAACCAGAAGAACGCTTAGCGGGTATTAATCCCTCCGATGTGATAAATTACTTACCACTTGAAGATCGGTTAAGAGGTTTGCCCACTGAAGAAATTGAGGCTTACCTTAAACAACGAAAATAACAGAGTTAATTTTCAATGCCAGTATGAGAAATAGTTAAACAAAAAAAAAGCCCCACCGCTTTTAAATGGCCATGGGGCTTTAACTTTTACTAATCCGATCTTTGCTTTTTTAGAAAGAGATGTCTCGGAACTCTATCTTAAATTGCACCTATTAAATTAAAAAAATTGATTATTTGCGGTCACCAGATTCCGATTATGGGCAATATTATCTATCGCTTTTAATAAATGCGTCCGATTAGCCGGTGATGCCAGCAAATAAGCCGTTTCATCTTCCTCAGCTTGAGCCGCTTCACAGACTGCAATTTCAAGTTCTTTATGTTTGAACTGGAATTTCAACGCATCATTGCCTCATTATATAGCAGAGCAGCAAAAAAAAATCAGAAAATAACCATCAAAAGCGAGCCAACAACTGATGCCAAACACTATTTCGTCGCCAAAAAGTGATCAATTGCTGACGTAAAAGGGGGGATAATACTTGGGGTTCTATGGGCGTATGCAAAGCATCAAGGACAGCGCGATAATAGCCCCGAAATTCTAGCGATTGCAAAGCATGGATGAGACCAAAAAACAGGCGAGAGCCAATCAAATAAGCTGCTATTGGGAACGGAAAATAACGGCGTATAAGCCAAATCGTATTGCGCGTCGAATAATACACCCATCGCCAATTGGTGCGCCCGCTAGGAGATTCACGGTGTACCACCCGACAATTGGGATCATAATATATTTTATACTGAGAGCGCATCACCCGAATCGCGACCTCAATTTCATTTTGATAGATAAATAAATCTGTTGGATACCAGCCGATTTCTTCAAATAAAGTGCGGCGAATAGCAAAACCACAGCCAACAAATGCCATTGAAATACCAGGTGCATCGTTTTGAGGCAGATGCCAACTATAGATCGGCTCACCTTTCAAAGACTCAATGCGACAGGCGACTACTCCAACATCGGGGCGAGTATCTAAGCATTGAATAATACGATCAAGTGTTATATTATCTACCGGATGTGAATCATCATCCAATACCAGCAAATAATCACCCTTGGCTTGCTTAAAGCCCTCGTTATAACCCGCAATACCAAGGTTACTTGGGAGAGAGAGCACCCGCGCCCAATCTGCTTGGGTTTGCAAAAATTCTCGCGTGCCATCAGTAGAGCCATTATCAACGGCGATAACTTCAACATCATCACGCCCCTCAAAAAGGCGCGATAACTGCGCGAGAGTATAACGAGTTTCTGTGATACGGTTATAATTCAGAAAGACTATACTTAATTTGGGTGTATTCACTTCAAATTTTTTCATGATTAATCCCCTATTTAGATAAAGGCTATTTTGATGCAAAATGACATTATCCGACTAATTGTTATTGAAGAATCCGCTAATGAGGCTGAAGTCATTTTTAGAAATTTGCGTAATGCACGCTATCCCATTCGTCCACGCCATGTTGAAGACGATGAAGACTTACAAGAAGCCTTGAGCGATAAACAAGAATGGGATTTAATTATTTCAGTACCTCAAGTAGGTGATTTCACCATAGCGCAAGTTTGCGAGATAGTATCAAAATCCAAACGAGATATTCCAATTATTGTTCTTGCTGATGATAATAAAAATTTGTTTGAGTTACTCAATGCCGGTGCCAGACAAGTGGTACCTAGTGACAATGAGGCTTGTTTAGCCCTTGTTGTTGGCAGAGAACTCAAAAATTTGGCTGAACGTCGTCAGTCTCAACAACTTGAACAAGTTAACCAAAGCACTCAAAAGCAAAACAAAATGCTGCTGGACTCCTCACGCGATGCAATCGCTTATATCCATGAAGGAGTGCTTGTCTATGCTAACGCCAGTTATTTAAAAATGTTTGGTTATAGTAGCATGGACGACTTGGAAGGTTTTCCCATCATGGATTTAGTCACCCCTAATAACCAAGAAAAGTTTAAAGATTTTCTGCGTGAGTTTATGACCACTGAAATGTCAGATGAGCGCCAAATCGAGTTATATGGGGTGAAATCAAATGAACAACGATTTAAACTGAAAATGGCAGTCACTCAAAGCATTTATGACAGCCAGCCCCGCCTTCAGCTTATTATCCATGATCAATCTTGGAAAAATCGTGATCCATCGACTGGGCTTTTTAATGGTCAACATTTTCTTGAATTGTTGGAAGAAGCCTTGGTTAATGCCAAGGAAACCCAGACGCGCAGTGTATTGTTTTACATTGCCTTGGATAACTTTAATCGCATTAAAGAACAACTAGGGGTTGGTGGCACTGAGCCAGTGATTAAAAATCTGGCTAAAGTTATCAAGCGTATATCAGAAGAAGGAGAGGTAGCTCGCTTTAGTGAAAGCGTTTTCACGCTGTTAATGACAGACGAAGACGGTCAAAAATATGCGGGGGCTGCTGACATCGCCGAAAAAATCTGTAAGGCGGTAGAAGAAAGTGTCACTGAATTGGACAACCAATCGGTTGTGAACACCTGTAGCATCGGCATTACCCGAGTGCTCGCCGTAGCCGACAGTCCGCAAGAGGTGCTAAATGAGGGGCGTGCCGCTTGTCAAAATGCCCAAGAAAAAGGCGGTAACAGTTTTAAACTGTATGAAGTTGTGATAGAAAAAGATAAACAAGATAGCTCTCAGGTTGCCAAGCTCATTGAAACGGCGATTGAAGAAAATCGCTTATCACTACTTTATCAACCTATCGTCAGTTTGCATGGTGAAACGCAAGAATTTTTTGAAATCTTCTTGCGGATGGTGGACTCTGAAGGGCAAACTGTACCAAATCCTGATCTATTTCAAGCCGCTGAAAAAACTAATTTAAGCGTCTCGTTGGATAAATGGATCATCCAAGAAGCCATTAACATATCAGCGGAGCATGAAAAAAATGGACGTAAAACTTACTTTTTCATCAAATTGTCTGCTCAGAGTATCAGGGATAAAAAAATGACAGAGTATATTGGAAAACAACTCAATTCCAGTTACTTATCTGGAGAAAACTTCATTTTTGAAATCCGTGAATCCATAGCGCAAGAGCAAATTACACTCGCTAACACTTTTATTAGCCAATTAAACAAATTTAAGTGCAAATCGGCTCTTGAACATTTTGGCAATGAGCTGAATTTTGATACCATACTTAAACATCTCCCTGTTGATTATGTCAAAATTGATGCCTCCTATAGCAAGGGGGGGTTATTGAGCCAACCAGAAAATCAGCAAGCACTGGAAAATGTTGTCAAAAAGGCGCGTGAATTTGGTAAACAGTTAATTGCTGTTTCAGTGGAAGATGCTGACAGTTTGGCAGTTCTATGGTCATCTGAAGTTAATTTTGTTCAAGGAAATTATATCCAAGAGCCACTCTCAGTGCCGGAATTTGATTTTGAGGCTGACTGATAAGTCTTTTACAAATACTTTAGAATTGCGTTGGTAGTTATATAAAGTACGTCGTTTAACCGGCAACGAATCCAAATCAGCCCCTACAAATCCCCTTTCTTGAAACCAATGGGCGGTGCGAGTTGTCAGCACAAAAATCTGGGTAATCCCTAATTGAAGTGCCTCGCGTTCCAAAAAAGCCAGCAAAGCACCGCCTCGATCCGCCCCACGATAATCGCTATGCACCGCTAAACAAGCTAATTCCGCCATTTTTTCTTGCACAAAAGGATACAAAGCAGCACAAGCAATAATCATACCATCTCTTTCTTGCACCGTAAAATGCTCGATCTCCATTTCCAATTTTTCACGGGAGCGGCGTACCAAAATCCCTGCCTCTTCTAAAGGTTGAATCAGTGCAAGCACGCCGCCAACATCATTTATAGTCGCTTTTGCGGTATGATCAAAAGGATTAGTGCTAATGAGTGTGCCTATCCCATCACGAGTAAATAATTCTAGCAACAAAGCACCCTCAGTTTGCCGCGAAACGAGCTGCACTCGTTGTACACCGTTTTGACAAGCCTGTAACACAGATTTAGAAATTTGTCTTTTATAATGCTCATTTTCCAAAGCTTCAAGCAAGGTTAATTGCCGTACCAATTGCCCCGTACTATCAAATATACCCTCATTTTCTATCAAATAGAGCCATTTTGCAGCACCAAGCGCAATGGCAACCGCACTTGCAAGCTCTTCTGTGCGTAAATTAAAACTTTCTCCTGTGGGAGAATAGCCAATCGGCGGTATCAGTACGATGTTGCCTTCATCAAGCCTGCGCCTAATGGCAGTGGCATCGACGCGACGGATTTCGCCCGTGTAACAATAGTCCACTCCCTCACGCACGCCCACCGGGCGGGCTGTAATAAAATTACCTGATGCTGTGCCTATCCTTTCATAAGAGCTTGGAGAATTACTCAACCCCATTGATAAAAGGCTTTCAATCTCAGTGTGAACTTCTCCACAGGCTGCCTTAACACAACAAAGTGCGATTTCATCAGTAATACGTGTGCCATTAACATAACGTGATTGCACACCACGAGTTTTTAAACAGTGTTCAATTTGTGGACGGATGCCATAGATGAGCACTATCCGTATGCCTAAACTGTTCAGTAAGGCAATATCATGAATCAGATTAGAAAAATGGGGCGCTTGTACCGCTTCACCTCCAATGGAAATTATAAAAGTACTCCCACGATGTGCATGGATATAAGGGGCGGCACTGCGAAACCAGTCAACAAAGGATTTTGTTATATTTTTATTAGTAGTTTCACTCATTTTCAAAATTTTTTTGACTGAATATTTGACGATTGCTGAAAAACGGTTAATACTGTCATTAATAGCGCCCAAACAATTGTGGCTGCTATTACACAATCTAATTATTATAAAAGAAAGCTAAAAAAGGACAACTACCATGACAGTTAAAACGCCGATACCCATAATTCATCGTCGTTTGGATAATCATGATTCCCATTTGAGAGAGGAAAATGCTCGCTTGAGAACGGATGTCTCACGATTGCGAATTGAGAAATCGCAATTGCAAAAGGAAAAGTCACTATTGCAAAAGGAAAATTCGCAATTGAAAGCAGAAAATTTACGCTTAAGAGAGGAATTGTATTTTACGCATGAAGAGCTTAAGCAAGAGCGAGAACTATCCGATCTGAAAGATATTGATCTCGCTAAAAATAACGCACTGTATCATATTTTGCAAGATGAGCATTTAAGGCTCGCTTCACTTTAGGTCTCGCCCAAAATAAATTTTGGACTCCTATAGGTACTAGTACTCTGTCAATGTTAAATTGATGGGTGTTGTAGGGTGCGTCCTACGCACCCTGACGCTCAAAAGGTGCGTAGGACGCACCCTACCCTGACGCTCAAAAGGTGCGTAGGACGCACCCTATCCTGACGCTCAAAAGGTGCGTAGGACGCACCCTACATTACCCATAAAAACAACCTTGACGATGTACTAGGAGTCCAAGATTTATCTTGGACAGACGCAATAATGTTGTATCAACTGCCTTAAAATGTCTATCATGGGTTGTAAGCGATCTAAGGCAATAAATTCATCAGGTTGATGTGCCTGCTCAATATCGCCAGGACCTAATATTATTGTTTCCATACCTAAGGCTTTTAAAAACGGTGCCTCAGTTCCAAAAGCCACAGCCCCAGCGGTATGCTTTGTCAAATCTTGTGCGACTTGAACAATGTCAGCTTGGGCGGGCGTTTCCATTGCCGGGATGCCCTCAAACAGGGATACAAATTCTATTTCTAATCCACTGTTTTCTAAAATGTGTTGCACACGTTGTCGGAGTTTTGTCCGTAATTCTCCCAGTTCCATTCCCGGTAATGGGCGCAAATCAATCTGCAATTCACATTCGCCACAAATACGATTAGGATTATCACCGCCATGAATATGTCCCAAATTCATTGTTGGTACGGGCACCTGAAATAATGGGTTAATATGGGCGGCTTGCAATTCTTTGCGCCATTTTATTAAGTCTCCGATAACTTGATACATACCTTCTAAGGCATTGTTGCCCAAACTGGGATCACTTGAATGTCCACTTTGTCCGCGTAAATGGATGGCTTCCATGAAAATCCCTTTGTGCATACGCACTGGACGTAATCCTGTCGGCTCTCCTATCACGGCATAGCGTGCTTGAGGTTGTCCAGCAGCCAGTAGGGCACGCGCTCCAGACATTGTACATTCTTCATCGGCAGTCGCGAGTATGGTTAAAGGTTGCTCTAAATGTATCCCCGAAGAAATGGCTGCCAGTGCAAGGGCAAAAAAGGCTTTCATATCCGCCGTTCCCAATCCATATAAACGATTGTCGGCTTCTGTGAGACGAAATGGATCATGTTGCCAACGCCCAGCGTCATAAGGGACTGTGTCTGTATGCCCTGCTAAGACTAAGCCATCTTTGCCAGTGCCCAATGTCGCGATAAAATTGAATTTGCCGGGATGATCGGGAACGGGCAAAATTTCACAGTTAAAACCTAAGTCGTTGCACCAAGTGGCGAGTCGCTCAACGACGGCTTGATTACTTTGATCTTGGGCTGGATTAACACAACTCACTGATGGAATTGCAATTAATTCGCTGATCATCGTTTGTACTGATGGAATTTTCATTTATTCAGTCGCATATTGTTCATTATCATTCTCCTCTCTCGTACAATATGCACTAGCCAATATCAACATAAATCCTGCAACGAGCATAATAATCCAAACATAAGTTTGCATATTGGCAAAAAGAGATAAAATCCCACCAAAGATTATAAATATTAATCCACTTGTTAAACAGACTAATCCACCTACTAATTTCATGGTTTCACCTCTTTTTTAAACGGTTTCTTTTAAGAGAGATTAGATCATATCGCTTGGTTTTTTGCAAGCTGATATTATAAATCCAAAGCTAAAGCTTTGGACTCCAAAATACTTAAAAAAAAAGTTGCAAAAAATTGATGCGTTTTATTTACAGTTTGATTTTTTATTTAATCATCCCCTTTGTACTGCTGCGCCTACTATGGCGCGGTGTGCGATCACCCGCTTATTGGCAACGCTGGGCTGAACGTTTTTCTTTTGGTCCAGCATTACCCGTTCAACAAAGCCTGTGGATACATGCCGTTTCAATGGGAGAAGTACAAGCCGCCGTGCCACTCATCCGAGCTTTGCGTACCCGTTTTCAAACTATACTGGTGACAACGATGACGCCGACTGGCTCTCAACGAGTGCGTGAAGTTTTTGGTGATAGTGTCTGCCATCTTTATTTACCTTACGATTTACCTGGGACTATGGCGCGTTTTTTAGCGCGTGTGCAACCGCGTTTGCTCATTATCATGGAAACGGAATTATGGCCTAATTTATTATATGCCTGTCAACAACGCGGCATTCCTGTGATACTCGCCAACGCGAGATTATCGGCCAATTCTGCGGCGGGTTATCAACGGATTGCTGGTTTGACGCGACAAATGTTGTCCAATGTGACCGTTGTGGCGGCTCAAACGCAAGTGGATGCAGGGCGTTTTATTGAATTAGGTGCTGCGCCTTCAAAGGTACACGCGACTGGGAGTATCAAATTTGATAGCCGTTTACCGGCCAATTTTTCGGAAAAAGCGGCAGAATTACGCCAGCAATGGGGAATAAATCGTCCCGTGTGGATTGCGGCAAGTACCCATGAAGGCGAAGAAAAGGCGGTGCTTGAGGCTTTTTCTCAATTAAAAGAGGCGTTTCAGGATTTATTGCTCGTATTAGTGCCCCGTCATCCTGAGCGTTTTAATCGTGTTGCGGCTTTGTGCAAGGGATTTGTTGTCGCTAGACGTAGTGAAGGCAATATCAATACAGACATTGAGATTTATTTAGGCGACACCATGGGCGATTTGCCTTTGCTTTATGCGGCTTGTGATGTGGCCTTTGTCGGGGGTACTTTGGTACCGATTGGGGGGCATAATTTATTGGAGCCGGCTGCGGTGAGTTTACCCGTTATTATGGGTCCGCATGTTTTTGAATGTGCCGAAATTTGTCGTCAATTGTTAGAGGCGCAGGCGGCTCGACAGGTGAATAATGGGGCTGAATTAGCTGAGGCGGTTAAGCTATATTTAGGTGATGCCAAGCTTAAAAAGGAAACGGGGGAGAATGGGCGTTTGTTTGTGGAAAAAAATCGGGGCGCGTTGGAGCGCTTGTTGACTCTTATTTTGGATAAAAAAAATTGGAATTATTAAGCCATTCTCAAATCCTAGCCGCCCTATCGAGAGATAGCTTGGCATCTTTGGAAATCCTTGATGTCGTCGATTCTACGAATCGCTATGCTTTAGAGCATAAAGGGGCGGTTCCGTTTGCCTGTCTCGCTGAATATCAAAGCGCAGGACGCGGGCAGCACGGACGGCAATGGATTTCGCCTTATGCCAGTGGGCTCTGTTTGTCTATCAAGCAAGGGGCTTTAAATGTTCCACTCGCGGGATTGAATATTGCTTTGGCAGTCACAGTTGCACGAGTATTGCATACTTTGGGCGCAAGCGATGTGGGACTCAAATGGCCTAATGATGTCTGGTGGCGAGGCCATAAATTAGGGGGCTTATTATTGGAAACTCGTCAAGGCAAGGATGTTGTGATAGGCATCGGCATCAATATCAAAATGCCCTCTGAGACGGAAGGAATCAATCAAGCTTGGGTGGATTTAGAGACGGTTTTAGGGCAACCCGTTTCGCGTAATACGCTGGCAGCGATGCTGATTGAGCAATGCTTGGAAACTTTCAGAGTCTATGCAAAAGTAGGTTTGAGTGCATTTCGGGCAGATTGGTTGCGTTTTGATTTAAGTTATGAGCAGCCAGTGACATTGAAAATTTCTCCTGATTCTGTTGTGAGGGGTATCGGTTGTGGTATTGATGAAAAGGGGGCGTTGTTATTGCAAGTGGGGAATCAAAGACAGGCTTATGTTTCTGGTACATTGTTTTTATAAGCCCGCCTACAAAATGTAGGGGCAATCCTTTATGGTTGTCCTAGTTGTTTTAGGCACGTTCCTATTTAAAACAAAACCAAAAACCTTGAATCGCTGATTTAACTGATTACGCTGATTGCGCTGATTTAAAACCAAAAACCTTGAATCGCTGATTTAACTGATTACGCTGATTGCGCTGATTTAAAATCAAAAACCTTGAATCGCTGATTTAACTGATTACGCTGATTGCGCTGATTTAAAACAAAAAACCTTGAATCGCTGATTTAAC
>JALXAQ010000248.1 GCA_026991885.1 Thiotrichaceae bacterium | reverse complement strand
TATTTGAACAATTGTAATTCTTTTTCTCTTTATTTATTATATTAGTCTTTTTTAGTCTTCAGGAAATTGATTATGGCTAAGTCCTTCAAACTATTGCGTGACAAGATGTCTCCAGAATCTCAGGCGCGTGCTGAGGAAAAAGCACAAAAAATGCTTGCCCAAATGCCTATGCAAGAACTTCAGCGTGCTCGTTTTTTATCTCAAGATAATATCGCTGAAAGCTTACATCTTAAGCCCGCCAGTCTTTCCAAAATGGAGCAGCGCACCGATCTATACATTAGCACCCTGCGTAGTTACATAGAAGCGATGGGCGGGCAATTGGATATTATTGCTCGTTTTCCTCATGGAGAAATAAAAATAAACAACTTCAAAACATTAGATATAAAAAAACAAGAACGCCCGGTTTCAGCGTAATTAACGCCAATTAGCCTTTGATGCAATTCAGTGTATTTCCCAAAAAATGGGGATCTATCTCGGCTTGTAGGGCACGAATCTTTGCTTGCAGTAGCTCAGATTTAAGACGATCACGGTCCAGTACTTCGATAACTTGTTGAAATACAAAGCAACCGACCATATCCGTTACCAACATGGGTATGGCAATCAGTTTCACCAGATTAAGTGCATCTTCAAAAGGGGAGGACAGGATCAAAATCAACAGCATTTGCAATGTGACCACTATCCCGGCGATAAATGCCGCTCGGAGCGGTGTGATTCTACGATCTAACCATTGGCGAAAAAAACCAGCAAGCAGCCCACTTAATAGCGTCGCGATGGCGCAGCTTAGCCCGGTAAATCCCCCTAGCAAGTAACGCTCCACACCGGCGATTGCTCCAACGCTGGCTCCAAGCCAAGGACCACCAGCAATACCCGCTGTCACTGCCACAAGCTCACGAAAGTTTATAACCGCTTCACTTCCATTCAACGGCTCGGACAAGGGGACAGGTTTAAAGCCGCCCATCGTGTCTATCACCATGCCAGCATGGGTGCCATAAATCGCCATGGCACTAAAAAGCAAAACTAATAACAGCCAGCCTAGCCCAAAGCGATTCTCATTGAGCAGTTGTTTATATAAATATGGGGTCCTTCATGATTTTTCCTTCAGGATTAGGAGAGTTGATCTTAAATCATCGTGGTTTTCTAAACCAGAGAAGAGGGGTAATTTGAGGGAAAATTCTCGCCAAAATTCAATTAGAATTGCTGCCAGCCAGAATATAAATTTGACTTTGTCAATAAAATTGTTTATAAATTTTAAAAAAAAATCCATTATTCACTCTAACAGAAATCAATGAACGATATGTCAAAATTTTTTCAGCGTGTTGTTATTCTCTTTCTCTTTGCAAGCATGACAGCGTGTAGTGCTGTAAAGTCAGACGACTTGTCAGAAAAGCAGAAGACGGTCTTAGGACTCTATCTAACAGCTCAAGAAGCATACAACTTGGTCAAAAGGGGCGGTAATAAGATCATGTTTGATGTTCGCACCCTTGCTGAAGCAAAAGAAGGCAGCCCACGTTTTGCTATCAATGTGCCTATCCTTATCAGGGAGAAGGAGCACAATCAGGTGGTGTTCAACACCAATTTTGTGACAACAATCAAAGAAAAGCTTAAAAAAAAGGGCTTAGATGAGCAAAGTACCATTATCATGATATCCAATCAAGGCAAACGGAGTGCAAGGGCGGTCAATACCTTGGCGAAAAAAGAGTATCAAAAAGTGTACAATGTAGTCGATGGCATTATTGGCTGGAAAGAGAAAAATCTGCCTTTGTCTGATTAAGCCTTGAGGCGGCTTTGCGAATATCTGCTGCCATGTCCAAATCAGAAATCCTATTTTTTGGAAAAATAGGATTTCTCTGACGATCTTAATCCCAACTCAATTGACTACCTGTCTGATATTCACGCACTCGCCCTTCAAAGAAATTGACTTCATGATTTAATTCATATTCGCTAATCCAAGGCATAGGATGTTCTCTAATCCCAAACAGGGGTTTGAGCCCTAAATTTTTGCAAACATTGTCTCCCACAAATTTAGCAAATTTAATGTAAGTCTTAACAGGTAAACCTAATATTCCTCCATCTGGCATCACGGCATGAGCATGGGCTGTTTCCAATTTCACGGCTTCATTTACCAGTGCCCGTGCGCGATCTTGCATGGCAGTATCCCATAGCCTTGGATTTTCTTGGGTAATTTGTTGGATTAGCCATGCGCCATTGCTTGAATGTAAATTTTCGTCGCGCCAGATGTAGCTATATTGTTGCGCGGTGTTCCGCAATTTGCCTTTTCGCGCCAGGGCGAATATTTGTGAAAAGCCCAGCGGAAAAAACAGGTATTCAAATATGTAATAGCTGATCAAGTCTTCCAGCAAGGCGCGATTAGCTTCGTCTGAGCCGATAGGCGCGTCTGAGTTGATCACTTTGTTGCTAAATGTCAGATTCCAGTTCACTTTTTTAACTAAATCTGGCAGTTCTTGATACAAGTTAAAAATTTGTCCCTGCCCTTGTTCATCTAGTCCAAAGGATTCTAATATGAATAGGTAAGATTCAACATGATTACTTTCTTCTGCCATAACCCACCGGAGGTATTGCCTCATTTCATTAGCCGTAATGTGTTGAAAAATGGCATTAACCAGATTGTCTGGGACAAGGTTATCTCCCGCCGTGAGATAGGAGATGTTGGTTTTAAATAACCACATTTCGGCTTCTGTCAATTTGCCGGTATTCCATTGCAGTTTGTCTTCACCCATTGGTATGTCGTTGGGTGTCCAGAAGTTTTTACGGGCATCTAAAAAGCGTTCTCTCACGGCGGTGTATTTCACCGGAATCGGCTGCCGCAAGTCATAGCCACGTCCGCCAACAATTTTGATCTGATCGGCACTGGGACGTTTGGCACCGATGGTGATTGGGTCTAGGCTGCTTGAGACGGGAACGATGATTTTTTCTTTTTTCTTCGTTGCTTTTTTGCGAGCCGATCGTGGCACGCTACCACTATAATATGTGCTGCTGCTAGAGATGTCATCATTTGAGCTGCTATCGAAATCTAACATAATTTTTATTTTCCTGTTGTTGGGTTAAACCGACGCAGAGCGTCGAGGCAGGCATTCCCACGCAGAGCGTGGGAACGAGAAAAAAATCCGTATTTTTTTAATAAATAGTATTTTTTAACTGA
>JALXAQ010000247.1 GCA_026991885.1 Thiotrichaceae bacterium | reverse complement strand
CTTTTAAAAAGAACTTAATTGACTTCTTATTCTTTATAAAACAATTATTTATTTCATTTTTTTGAGAACTCAAACAGGCTCTAAGAATGAAAACACTCGAAGAGTTGCTGCAAAAAAACATTACCATCAGAACCATTGGCTTTGACGATGCGCCATTTGAAAAACGTCGAGGTGCAAGCGTCAAAGATTGATGGCTTAGCAGTGGGCGGATTTAATCTGATCGACTTGCCCGAATTAGCTCAACGTCTTGAACGCCCCTGCGTCAGTGTCATGCGTAAGCCACCCAATATGGCGGCTATCCAACAGGCACTCAAAAATTTGCCCGATACCGCTAAACGCCTAGACTTGATTCGTAAAGCAGGACCAATTCATACACAAAAACCGTTTTATTTTCAAACACAGGGCGGAAATCCTGAGACTGTGGGCAAAGTGCTCCCGCGTCTCACCCTGACGGGACATGTCCCCGAACCCTTGCGGATAGCGCATTTGATAGGTTCTGCTGTGATGACGGGGGAGAGTGGGAAAAGAGCCTAGAACTGAGGACTAAAACAAATGGATAAATCTCAATGGATAAAACATAACTTGATCAATACCCTTCAAACCATACTGCTCATCCTAGCACTCACCGTAACGCTTGCCATATTAGGATGGCTCATTGGAGGGGTAATAATAGCCTTTTATGCCATTGTGCTGGTAATCGCCCTCTACTTTTTCAATCCCATGCTTTCCCCTCAATTGATTCTGAAGATGTACCATACCCAACTCATCTTGCCGGATCAAGCCCCCAATCTTTATGCAGTCTTACAAAAACTCACCAAACGCGCAAAACTACCAACTGTCCCAAAACTCTTTTATCTGCCCAGTGATGTGATGAATGCCTTTGCCGTTGGGACACCTGAAAATGCGGCGATTGCCATTTCTGATGGACTGTTGCGTCGTCTCTCACAGCGAGAAATCGCCGCAGTGTTAGCACACGAAATTAGTCATATTTCTAATGAAGATATGCGAATCATGGGATTTGCCGATATTGCCAGCCGTCTAACCAATTTTCTCTCTCTTTTCGGACAATTTTTGTTGATTCTAAACTTATTATTGTTGTTATTTGGTATAAAATTTATTAGTTGGACAGCCATTTTTATTTTGATATTGACACCGATTGTCACTGACTTGCTACAACTGGCACTGTCACGCACCCGCGAATATGATGCCGATCTGGGTGCCGCGCAATTGTTGGACGATCCAGAACCCTTAGCTTCGGCACTGCTCAAAATGAAACGTTATCAGAGTCGTATTATGGGACAAATTCTCATGCCCGGACATTATTCACCAGAGCCCTCTTTACTGCGAACTCATCCCCCGATTAAAGACCGAGTTGAGCGATTACTCTCATTAAGGGAAGGCTTTCACCCAACAAATAAATTGGTATGGGAGACATTGCCAAGACAACTTGATGCGCCGTTGTCCTTGTTTATAACCTGTGCGCCGTTGAGACCACGTTGGCATGTGAATGGGATATGGTTTTAAAATTAACCGGCGCGGGGGCAGCGAATAATAGTCACCGGAAAAAGTAAAAGTCTCCACAGGGATTTGCGCTTTTTTTAAGCGCTGCAATTTGTTTGCCCACTTAGCCGACAGTTCGTAAATTAACTTATAAAACAGTAGATTAAACCTAATATTTTGTGATAGCTAGCGACCGATTCTGAGAAAATAAAAATAAAAAAATAAAAAAAATGGCATTTAGGGGTTGACATCCTGATTAAAGGTGTTCATAATGCACGGCTCTTTTTGGAGGGATGCCCGAGTGGTTAAAGGGGGCAGACTGTAAATCTGTTGGCTTGCGCCTACGGAGGTTCAAATCCTCCTCCCTCCACCACTTAAATCAAAGAGCCTTTTATTAAACTCATCTTTATTAATTATTATATATATATATATATTTATAACTCAGGAGGGATGCCCGAGTGGTTAAAGGGGGCAGACTGTAAATCTGTTGGCTTGCGCCTACGGAGGTTCAAATCCTCCTCCCTCCAATCCAACAAATGCGGGTGTAACTCAGATGGTAGAGTATTGGCCTTCCAAGCCAACTGTCGAGGGTTCGAACCCCTTCGCCCGCTCCAAATCTAAATGAGTTTTAATAGAATAGAGGACCTTAAACATATCCAAACCACTTATTAGGTGGATTTGGCGTTTTTAAGTAAGAGAACGGTGGGATAAGTAAATCAATTTAAGCCGCAGTAGCTCAGTGGTAGAGCGTCTCCTTGGTAAGGAGAAGGGCGCGAGTCCGATTCTCGCTTGCGGCTCCATAATAAATATTTAAAAGAGTATAGTTTATAAAGGCTTAAAACAATGTCCAAGGAAAAATTTGATCGCAGTAAACCGCATATAAATGTCGGCACAATAGGTCACGTTGATCATGGTAAGACCACTTTAACAGCAGCCATGACCAAGTGCATGGCAGAAAAGCATGGTGGCGAATTTAAGGCTTATGACCAGATTGATAATGCGCCTGAAGAAAAAGCGCGTGGTATCACTATCGCTACGGCCCACGTCGAATATCAATCAGATACTCGTCACTATGCCCATGTGGATTGCCCCGGACATGCTGACTATATTAAAAACATGATTACGGGTGCCGCTCAGATGGATGGTGCCATTTTAGTTGTGTCCGCCGCAGATGGCCCAATGCCCCAAACCCGTGAGCATATATTGTTAGCCCGCCAAGTCGGTGTGCCTTATATTGTCGTGTATATGAATAAGGCTGACATGGTTGACGATGAAGAATTGCTAGAATTGGTGGAAATGGAAGTCCGCGAATTGTTGGATAGTTATGACTTTCCTGGTGATGATACGCCGATCGTAATCGGATCGGCCCTGAAAGCTTTGGAAGGTGATACCAGTGAGATTGGTATTCCTTCGATTTATAAATTGCTCGATGAGATGGATGCGTACATCCCTGAGCCGAAACGCGATATCGAACGGCCATTTTTGATGCCCATTGAGGATGTTTTTTCTATTTCTGGACGTGGTACCGTGGTCACGGGACGTGTCGATCGTGGTAAAGTCAAAGTCGGTGAGGAAATCGAAATCGTCGGTATCCGTGATACCACTAAAACGATTTGCACCGGCGTAGAAATGTTCCGTAAGTTGCTTGATGAGGGCGTTGCTGGCGATAACATTGGCGTTTTGCTGCGTGGTACTAAGCGTACTGAAGTGGAGCGTGGTCAAGTGCTGGCTAAGCCAGGTACAATTACGCCTCATACGCATTTTGAGTGCGAAGTGTACGTCTTGTCGAAAGATGAAGGCGGGCGGCATACCCCGTTCTTTAATGGATATCGTCCTCAGTTTTATTTCCGTACCACGGATGTGACGGGATCATGTGATCTGCCAGAAGGTGTGGAAATGGTCATGCCGGGGGATAACGTTAAAATGGTGGTTAAATTGATCGCGCCGATTGCCATGGAAGAAGGGTTGCGCTTTGCTATTCGTGAAGGTGGGCGTACCGTCGGTGCGGGTGTTGTCTCTAAGGTAATTGAATAGTCGTGCCTCCTCTGGGAGGCTGTAGTACTACGCGCAGGAGGATACCCTGCGCTTAATCCACTCTAGCAGTTTATTTCTAGGACAGTAGCTCAATTGGCAGAGCACGTGGCTCCAAACTACGGGGTTGGGGGTTCGATTCCCTCCTGTCCTGCCATTTATTTTAGTTAAATTCAATAATGAGTACAAAAACGGATAGTTCCGTCTCTTCCAGTCTAGATATTTTCAAATGGTTCTTGGTGATACTGTTGCTCAGTGCCGGTATCATCGGATTCTATTATTTTGCCGAACATTCCTTACTCTTGCGAGTCATTAGTTTAATTGCTGTGATCGGTGTTGCTACCTTTTTTGCTGCTAACACTGAAAAAGGTCATTCTACTATAAATTTTCTGCAAGAAACTCATCTTGAAGTCCGTCGGGTCGTTTGGCCTACACGTAAAGAAACCTTACATATGACAGGTGTTGTTCTTGTCATGGTTGTATTGGTCGCATTCATTATTTGGGCATTGGATAGCATTTTACTTTGGTTAGTGAAATTATTTACCGGTCAGGGAGGATAGATTATGGCTTTGCGCTGGTATGTTGTGCAAGCCTATTCTGGATTCGAGAAATCGGTTAAGCGTTCTCTTGAAGAAAGAATCGCTTTGTCTCGTAGCGAATTGAAAAAGTCTTTTGGCGAAGTTTTAGTGCCAACCGAAGAAATTGTTGAAATGCGCGGCGGGCATAAGCGTAAAAGTGATCGTAAATTATTCCCATGTTATCTCCTCGTGCAGATGGACATGAACGAGGTCGATAATCAGCAGATGGATGATAATGGCGAGCCTTTGCCATTAAGGGATGAAATTTGGCATTTAGTTAAGAGTGTTCCTAAAGTCTTATCTTTCATTGGTGGTACTCAAGAGCGCCCTGCCCCCATTTCCGACAAAGAAGCTGATGCGATTTTACAGCGTATTGAAGAAGGCGCTTCTAAGCCTCGTCCTAAAATATTATTTGAAGTGGGAGAAGTGGTGCGTGTGATTGATGGGCCTTTCACCGATTGTAGAGGGGCGGTTGAGGAAGTCGATTATGATAAAAATCGCTTGAGTGTGGCGGTACGAATTTTAGGTCGTCATACCCCGGTGGAATTGGGTTTTGGGGAAGTTGAAAAAGAATAAGCGGGGAGCTTTGTTAAAAAAGCGTTTGCACCCAACAAGGTTTTTGTTATGGCAAAAAAAGTTCAAGCCTATATTAAATTACAAGTCAAAGCAGGACAGGCTAATCCCAGTCCGCCCGTTGGTCCAGCACTGGGTCAACATGGACTCCAGATCATGGAGTTTTGTAAAGCATTTAATGCACAAACTCAACATCTTGAGGCGGGTTTGCCTACCCCTGTTATTATTACGGTCTATTCTGATCGCAGTTTTACTTTTATTATTAAAACGCCGCCGGCTTCTATTTTGTTAAAAAAAGCGGCGGGGCTTGATAAAGGAAGTCCAACGCCTCATACGCATAAAGTAGGCAAAGTGACACGGGGACAAGTTGAAGAGATCGCAAGTGCGAAAATGCCCGATTTGACAGCCTCCAATATGGATGCTGCGGTGCGTACTATTGCCGGTAGTGCGCGGAGTATAGGCATTGAAGTGGAGGGGCTTTAAATGGCAAAGCAATCTAAACGCATGAAAGCGATTAATGAGCGATTACAGCCCGGACAATTTTATCCCGTGCTTGAAGCGTTTGAATTATTAAAGTCCTTTCCCCCGGCCAAATTTGTTGAGTCGGTCGATGTCAGTGTTAATTTAGGCGTTGATCCGCGTAAGTCTGATCAAGTGGTACGGGGATCGACTGTTTTGCCCCATGGCACCGGAAAAAATATACGGGTGGCCGTCTTTACGCAAGGAGATAATGCCAGTGCTGCTGAAGCGGCGGGTGCTGATATTGTTGGCTTTGAAGATCTCGCTGAGCGGATTCAGGGCGGATTTTTGGATTTCGACGTTGTGATTGCCTCTCCAGATGCCATGCGCGTCGTGGGGCGATTAGGTAAGATATTAGGGCCGCGTGGATTGATGCCGAATCCAAAAGTGGGTACGGTGACACCGGATGTCGTGACTGCCGTTAAAAATGCCAAAGCAGGGCAGGTGCGTTTTCGTGCTGATAAAAGCGGTATTGTTCATTGTGGATTGGGGAATATTTCCTTTTCAAGCGAAGCCTTGCGTGATAATTTACAAGTTTTGATTGCCTCTTTGCAGAAAGCGAAGCCCAGTACTTCTAAAGGTGTTTTTTTGAAGAAGGTGACGGTTTCGAGCACAATGGGTCCCGGTATTGCAGTGGAACTGACTAGTTTTTGAGCTAGTCATCTTAGACCGTAGGTTTCTGTTTGGGTGTAATTCCTACGCAGATGGTAAGACCTTTTTGGTTTTGCGTCTATTTTTTTTAAAGGAGAGCGTGAATGCCGCTGTCGATTGATGATAAGCGAGCGATTGTTGCTAATGTGAATGAGGTCGCCCGTCGCGCTCATTCTGCCATTGTGGCGGAATATCGTGGGTTAAGTGTGGCTGATGTGACAGAGCTACGTCAAAAGGCGCGAACTGAGGATGTTTCTCTTCGTGTTGTGAAAAATACTTTGGCACGGCGTGCTGTTTTAAATACTGATTTTGAGTGTTTACAAGGCACCTTAGTGGGGCCTGTTTTTTTGGCTTTTTCTATGAATGAGCCAGGCGCCGCAGCGCGTGTGATTAGTGAGTTTGCTAAGTCTCATGACAAATTAGTTGTAAAAAGTATCGCCTTGGGTGGTCAGTTGTTGAGTGCTTCTGATATTACTCAGGTGGCTAAGTTGCCGACTTATTCTGAGGCGATTAGTATGTTGATGTCGGTGATGCAAGCACCTATCACTCAACTGGTACGCACCATGGCTGAACCTCATGCAAAACTGGTTCGTACAATAGCAGCAGTACGCGATAGCAAATCCAATTAATAAAGGAAAGGAGTTAGTCAGAATGGCAGTAGCCAAAGAAGATATTTTAGAAACCATCGCTGGTATGACCGTGATGGAAGTTGTGGACCTCATTAAGGCGATGGAAGAGAAATTTGGCGTGTCCGCCGCCGCAGCGGTCGCCGCTGGTCCGGTCGCTACAGGAGGGGGCGATGGGGCTGAGCCTGAAGAGGTACAAACGGAGTTCACCGTTACTTTGACAAGCTTTGGTGAGAAGAAGGTTGGAGTGATTAAGGTCATTCGTGCCATCACTGGGCTTGGTTTGAAGGAGGCTAAGGATTTAGTTATGGCTGTGCCGTCCGTTGTTAAGGAGGCTGTGCCCAAGGAGGAGGCGGAGAAGATTAAGGCTGAACTTGAGGAAGCCGGTGGCTCTGCTGAGATTAAGTAAGTCGTTCTAATTCTTCAAAATTCTAGTACAACGGATTTGGGGAATAAACGGATTTCAAAAAAAAGAAAAAGAAAAAGAAAAAGAAAAAGATAAAGATAAGCTTAAGCTTTTTCTCGTTCCCACGCTCAGCGTCAATGCCATTAAGTTAAGCCAGGGCGAACACGCAGGTTCGCCCCTACAGCCACGAAATACGTGGGGTTTGGTAGGGGCTGACCTGCGTGTCAGCCCTTAACTTAATGGCATTGACGCTCAGCGTGGGAAACGAAGTAACGGAGCGAAGCGGAGATCATGCAGGCAGCGACGCTCTGCGTCGAATCTTAGTTAGATTTCAATTCAATTCATTTTTGTTATTCCCGAATATCCCATCTCAACGCCTGATAATTGAATCATGAATTATTCCTTCACAGAAAAAAAACGTATCCGTAAAGATTTTGGTAAGCTGCCAAGCGTCTTAGATGTGCCCTATTTGCTTGCCATTCAACTTGATTCTTATAAAAAGTTTTTACAAATCGAAATTCCCCCCGAACAACGAAAAAATGTTGGTTTACATGCCGCCTTTAGGTCTGTTTTTCCGATTAAAAGTTTTTCCGGTAATGCAAGCCTTGAATATGTCAGTTATCGTCTCAGTCTTCCTCAGTTTGATGTTAAAGAATGTCAACAGCGGGGAATGAATTATGGGGCGAGCCTTAGAGTGATTTTGCGTTTGGTGTTGTATGACAAGGAATCTAAAAATCAGTCAGTTAAAGATATTAAGGAACAAGAAGTTTATTTGGGCGAAATGCCATTAATGACTAAAAATGGGACTTTTGTGATTAATGGGACAGAGCGTGTGGTTGTTTCTCAATTGCATCGTTCACCTGGCGTGTTTTTTGATCATGATAAGGGAAAAACGCATTCTTCCGGTAAAATATTGTTTATGGCGCGGGTGATTCCTTATCGCGGCTCTTGGTTAGATTTTGAATTTGATCATAAAGATTGTTTGTTTGTGCGGATTGATAGGCGGCGCAAATTGTATGCAACGATTTTGTTGCGGGCTTTGGGCTTTTCAAATGAGCAAATTTTGAAAGAATTTTTTGAGACGCATCGTATTAAGCGAATCGGTCGTGATTTTTTTATTGTTTTAAATTTTGAACATTTGAAAGAGGAAGTCGCGCCTTTTGATATTAAGGATGCTGAAGGTGGCCTGATTGTGGAGTCAGGGCGGCGTGTGACTTCTAAGCATTTAAAAAAATTAGAAACTGAAGGGATTACAGAGCAAAAAATTTCTTTGGTGCAGCAAGAAGAAGGGCATTTTGAATCGTTTTTATTGGGTCAAAGATTAGCCCATGATGTGCTTTCTCCTAGTACAGGTGAAGTGCTTATTAAAGGGAATGAGGAGTTGACTGAGGAGAACCTTCAGTTGTTGTTAGAGCATGAGGTGGATGGATTTGAGACTTTATATATCAATGACTTGAAGCGTTTGCCGGTGATCTCAGATACATTGTTATTGGATTCGACAACTTCGCCTTTAGAAGCTCAAATAGAAATTTATCGTATGATGCGCCCGGGTGAGCCCCCAACGGCTGAAGCGGCTGAGATGTTATTTCATAATTTGTTTTTCAATGAGGAGCGTTATGATTTATCGGCAGTGGGGCGAATGAAGTTTAATCGTCGGATTGGGCGTGAAGAGTTGACGGGTCCTGGGGTGTTGTCCACGGAAGATATTTTGGCGGTTTTACGCACTTTGCTCGATATTCGTAATGGAACGGGCGCGATAGATGATATTGATCATTTGGGTAATCGTCGGATTCGTAGTGTGGGGGAAATGACCGAGAATCAGTTTCGTATTGGATTGGTGCGGGTTGAGCGGGCTGTAAAGGAGCGTTTGAATTTGGCCGAGGCTGAGGGTTATATGCCGCAGGAATTGATTAATGCTAAGCCTGTGTCGGCGGCAATTCGGGAGTTTTTTGGTTCGAGTCAATTGTCTCAGTTTATGGATCAGAATAATCCTTTGTCGGAGATAACGCATAAGCGTCGTATTTCGGCTTTGGGACCAGGGGGCTTGACGCGGGAACGGGCGGGGTTTGAGGTGCGTGATGTACATCCGACGCATTATGGGCGTGTGTGTCCGATTGAGACGCCTGAAGGGCCAAATATTGGTTTGATTAATTCTTTGGCCGTTTATGCGCGTATGAATCATTATGGTTTTTTGGAAACGCCTTATCGTCGGGTGGAAAATGGTCGACTGACTGAGCAGGTGGATTATTTGTCGGCAATTGAAGAGTCGAGTTTTGCGATTGCACAGGCGAATACGCCTTTTGATGAGGACGGTTTTTTAAGTGAAGATATGATCCCGGTACGATATGAAAGTGATGTGACAGCGGTGCCGAGGGATAAGGTAAATTATATGGATGTGTCGCCTCGACAAATTGTGTCGGTGGGGGCTTCTTTGATTCCTTTTTTGGAGCATGATGATGCTAATCGGGCTTTGATGGGGTCTAATATGCAGCGGCAGGCGGTGCCGACTTTGTGTGCCCAAAAGCCTTTGGTGGGGACTGGGATGGAGCGGGCGGTGGCAGTCGATTCAGGAGTGACCGTGGTGGCGCGGCGCGGTGGTATTGTCGATTCGGTGGATGCGGCGCGTATTGTGGTGCGGGTAAATGATGATGAGGTGGCGAGTGAGGGTGAGGGTGGGGTGGATATTTATAATTTGATCAAATATGTGAGATCGAATCAAAATACTTGTATTAATCAGAAGCCGTTGGTTAAGCAGGGTGATCGGATTTGTAAAGGTGATGTGTTGGCGGATGGTCCGGCGACGGATTTGGGTGAGTTGGCGCTTGGGCAAAATATGTTGGTCGCGTTTATGCCTTGGAATGGGTATAACTTTGAAGATTCGATTCTGATTTCGGAGCGGGTGGCGCTTGAGGATCGCTTTACTTCGATTCATATTGTGGAAATGACTTGTTTGGCGCGGGATACTAAGATGGGTCCCGAGGAGATTACGGCGGATATTCCGAATGTGGCTGAGGCGGCTTTGAGGGATTTGGATGAGTCTGGTATTGTGTCTGTTGGGGCGCAGGTGAAGCCGGGGGATATTTTGGTGGGTAAGGTAACGCCCAAGGGAGAGACTCAGTTAACGCCGGAAGAGAAGTTGTTGCGGGCCATTTTTGGTGAAAAAGCGTCGGATGTGAAGGATAGTTCTTTGCGGGTTTCGGGTGGGACTATGGGGACGGTGATTGATGTTCAGGTGTTTACTCGTGATGGTTTGGAGAAGGATGCGCGTGCTTTGAAGATTGAGGAGGCGGCGTTGCGGGAGATTAAAAATGATTTGGAAGATGAGCGCCGTATTTTGGAGAATGATCTGTTTTTGCGTATCGAGAAGTTGTTGATTGGTCAAGTCGCCTTAAGTGCGCCGGAGGATTTTATTTCGGGCTCGGTGCTCAGTGAGGAGTATTTGTCCCGTTTGAAGCGTTATCAGTGGTTTGAAATTCATTTGGATGATGTTAAGCGTCAGGCGCAGTTCGAGTCTTTTGTGGCGCAGGTTAAGGATTTGCGAGGGCGTGCGGAGGCTTTGTATGAGGAAAAACGGCAGAAGCGGATTAAAGGGGATGAGTTGGCGCCGGGCGTATTGAAAATGGTTAAGGTTTATTTGGCGGTGAAGCGGCGTGTTCAGCCTGGGGATAAGATGGCGGGGCGGCATGGTAATAAGGGTGTCGTGTCTATGATTGTGCCGGTTGAGGATATGCCTTATACCAAGGAAGGGCAGCCGGTGGATATTGTGTTGAATCCTTTGGGTGTGCCGTCGCGGATGAATATTGGTCAGGTGTTGGAAACGCATTTGGGGTGGGCAGCGAAGGGGTTGGGTGAGCGGATTGGTGAGTTGTGGGAGGCGCGTCAGGTTGGGGAGTTACGGGCGTTTTTGGAGAAGGTTTATAATACGAGTGGAAAACGGGAATATTTGGCGGCTTTTAGTGATTCTGAGATTTTGGAATTAGGAAAGAATTTACGGGGTGGTGTGCCGATGGCGACGCCGGTTTTTGATGGGGCGAGTGAGGCGGAGATTAAGGGAATGTTGGAGTTGGCGGGTTTGCCGAGTTGTGCTCAGACGACTTTGCATGATGGGCGAACAGGGGAAGCTTTTGAGCGGCCTGTGACTATCGGTTATATGTATATGTTGAAGTTGAATCATTTGGTTGATGATAAGATGCACGCGCGTTCAACGGGGCCTTATAGTTTAGTCACTCAACAACCGTTGGGGGGTAAGGCGCAGTTTGGGGGTCAGCGTTTTGGTGAGATGGAAGTGTGGGCTTTGGAGGCTTATGGGGCTTCTTATACTTTGCAGGAGATGTTGACGGTGAAGTCGGATGATGTGACGGGGCGGACTCAGATGTATAAGAATATCGTTGATGGGGATCATCGTATGGATGCGGGGATGCCTGAGTCGTTTAATGTTTTGGTGAAGGAGATTCGTTCTTTGGGGATTGATATTGAGTTGGAACAGGTTTAGGTCCAAACTTCTGTCTCTGTCTGAATCAGAATTTTCAAAATTTTAGCATTGTCAGAATTAAATCATAAATACTTAATTAGTTTAGGTTTTATTCTGAAAATTCTAACATTTTGAAAATTCTGATTCAGACAATAAAGTTTGGACTCCGATAATTCACCGTTCATTTCTTTGCGAGAATTTTGACATGAAACCAGACTTACTAAATCTCCTGAATAGTCAAGGACAGATAGAAGATTTTGATAAAATTTGTATTAGTTTAGCTTCTCCTGAGAAAATTCGTTCTTGGTCTTATGGCGAAGTTAAGAAGCCGGAAACGATTAATTATCGCACTTTTAAGCCGGAACGAGATGGTTTATTTTGTGCGAAAATTTTTGGTCCGAATCGGGATTATGAGTGTTTGTGTGGCAAATATAAACGGCTCAAGCATCGTGGTACCGTTTGTGAAAAGTGTGGGGTTGAGGTGACTTTGGCTAAGGTGCGGCGTGAGCGTATGGCGCATATTGATTTGGCGACGCCGGTGGCGCATATTTGGTATCTTAAATCTTTGCCTTCTCGCATGGGTATTATTCTTGATATGACTTTGCGGGATATTGAGCGTGTTCTTTATTTTGAAGCCTATGTGGTGATTGAGCCGGGTTTAACGTCGTTAGAATCAGGGCAGTTGTTGAGTGAGGAGGCTTATATTGAGTCTTTGGATGAGTATGGGGATGAGTTTAAGGTGCGGATGGGGGCGGAGGCTGTTCTTGAGTTATTGCGAAAGTTGGATTTGCCTAATGAAGTCAATCGTCTTCGTGAGGAAATCCAAACGAGTCATTCGGAAGCTAAGATCAAAAAGTTGACTAAGCGTTTGAAGTTAATAGAGTCTTTTTTGCATTCGGGTAATCGTCCAGAGTGGATGATTTTGAAGATTTTGCCGGTTTTGCCGCCGGAATTGCGGCCCTTAGTTCCCCTAGATGGAGGCCGTTTTGCGACTTCTGATTTGAATGATCTTTATCGGCGGGTGATTAATCGTAATAATCGTTTGAAGCGTTTATTGGATTTAAGTGCGCCTGAGATTATTGTGCGTAATGAAAAGCGTATGTTGCAGGAGTCGGTGGATGCTTTGTTGGATAATGGGCGACGGGGGCGGGCTTTGACGGGTTCTAATAAGCTCCCTTTGAAGTCTTTGGCGGATATGATTAAGGGCAAGTCGGGGCGTTTTCGTCAGAATTTATTGGGTAAGCGGGTGGATTATTCGGGGCGTTCTGTGATTGTGGTGGGTCCGACTTTGCGTTTACATCAGTGTGGTTTGCCTAAAAAAATGGCCTTGGAGTTGTTTAAGCCTTTTGTGTTTGGTAAGTTGGAGTCGAAAGGGATTGTGACGACGATTAAGGCGGCTAAAAAGATGGTTGAGGTTGAGAAGGGTCATGTTTGGGATATTTTGGAGGAGGTGATTCGGGAGCATCCGGTGATGTTGAATCGTGCGCCGACTTTGCATCGTTTGGGGATTCAGGCTTTTGAGCCGATTTTGATTGAGGGTAAGGCGATTCAGTTGCATCCGTTGGTGTGTACGGCTTTTAATGCGGATTTTGATGGTGATCAGATGGCGGTGCATGTGCCTTTGTCTATTGAGGCGCAGTTGGAGGCGCGGACTTTGATGATGGCGAGTAATAATATTTTGTCGCCAGCGAATGGGGAGCCGATTATTGTGCCTTCTCAGGATGTGGTGTTAGGGCTCTATTCTATGAGCCGTGAACGGATTGGGGCGCGTGGTGAGGGGATGAGGTTTGCGAATATTGAGGAGGTGCATCGTGCTTATGAGACTCGGGCGGCTGATTTAAATGCTAAGGTGAAGGTGCGGTTTTTGTCTGATAGTCCGTTGTCTGTTGTTAAGCCGGCTAAGGGTGCTAAGACGGTGAGGGTGAGTGTGGATACGACGGTTGGGCGGAGTTTGCTTTATGATATTTTGCCGCCGGGTTTGCCTTTTGATTTGGTGAATCGTAATATGACTAAGCGGGCTATTTCTCAGTTGATTAATCTTTGTTATCGTCGTTTGGGGCTTAAGACGACGGTGGTTTTTGCGGATAGGTTGATGTATACGGGTTTTTCTTTTGCAACTCGGGCGGGGATTTCGATTGGGGTTGAGGATATGGTGGTGCCTGATAATAAGCCAGAGATTATTGGTGGGGCGGAGTCGGAAGTAAAGGAGATTGAAAACCAGTATGCTTCTGGATTAATTAGTCAGAAGGAGCGTTATAATAAGGTGATTGATTGTTGGTCGCGTACTAATGATAAGTTGGCGTCGGCGATGATGCAGCAGTTAGGGACTGAGTTAGTTGTGGATAGTCAGGGGCAGGAGGTGACGCAGCCTTCTTTTAATTCGATTTATATGATGGCGGATTCGGGGGCGCGTGGTTCGGCAGCGCAGATTCGTCAGTTGGCGGGGATGCGGGGGTTGATGGCGAAGCCGGATGGTTCGATTATTGAGACACCGATCACGGCGAATTTCCGTGAGGGTTTGAGTGTGTTGCAGTATTTTATTTCGACGCATGGTGCGCGTAAGGGCTTGGCTGATACGGCGTTAAAGACGGCGAATTCGGGTTATTTGACGCGACGTTTGGTGGATGTGGCACAAGATATGGTGATTCAGGAACAGGATTGTGGTACGTTTGAGGGAGTAGAAATGACACCGTTAATTGAGGGCGGTGATGTGGTGGAGCCTTTGCGTGAACGGGTGTTGGGGCGTGTGGTGGCGGTTGATGTGTTTAAGCCGAATGTGCTTGAGCCGGTGGTGAAAAGGGGGACTTTGTTGGATGAGGATTGGGTGGAGCGGTTGGAGGAGGCGGGGATTGAGCGGGTGAAGGTGCGTTCTGCTATTACTTGTGAGTCTCGTTATGGTATTTGTGCTAAGTGTTATGGGCGTGATTTGGGGCGTGGGCATTTGGTAAATATTGGTGAGGCTGTCGGCGTGGTGGCGGCTCAGTCGATTGGGGAACCGGGCACGCAGTTGACGATGCGGACGTTTCATGTGGGGGGAGCGGCGTCTCGTTCTGCTGCGGTGAGTCAGATTGAGGTGAAATCTAAGGGTGTGGTTAAGTTTGAGAATTTGAAGTTGTTGCCACAGCATACTGAGGAAGTTAAGTCAGTGGTGATTTCTCGTTCTGGCGAATTAAAGGTTTTAGATGAGTTTGGTTTGATACGTGAACGCTATAAGGTGCCTTATGGGGCTGCTTTGAGTGTTAGTGATCAGGATAGTGTGTTGCCGGGGCAAAGGGTGGCGCATTGGGATCCGCATACGATTCCGGTGATCACGGAAGTGGCGGGACAGGTTAATTTGGTTGATGTGGTGGATGGTGTGACGGTGAATATGGTTTTGGATGCTCAAACGGGGTTGAGTAGTATTGTGGTGATGGATCAGAAACAGCGTCCTCTTCATGCGAGGGAGTTGCGTCCGATTGTGAGGTTGGTGGATCAGGAGACGGGTAATGATTTGTTTATGCCAGATACTGAGGTGCCTGCGAGTTATTTTTTGCCGCCGCGTGCGATTATTAAGGTGGAAGAGGGTAGTTTGGTGGAGGTAGGCGATGTGATTGCGCGTTTGCCACAAGAATCTTCTAAGACTCGTGATATTACGGGTGGTTTACCTCGGGTGGCGGATTTGTTTGAGGCGCGGGTGCCGAAGGAGCCGGCAATTTTGGCGGAGCGTAGTGGTACGGTGAGTTTTGGTAAGGAGTCTAGGACTCGGCAACGTTTGCTGATTAAGACGGCGGATGGGGAGGTTAAGGAGATTCCAATTCCTAAGTGGCGACATATTAGTGTGTTTGATGGGCAGCATGTGGAGAAGGGTGAAGAGGTTGTGGATGGTGCGCCGAATTCTCATGATATTTTGCGGCTTTTAGGTACGAATGCTTTGGCGAATTATATTGTGAATGAGGTGCAAGAGGTTTATCGGCTCCAGGGTGTGAAGATTAATGATAAGCATATTGAGGTGATTGTGCGGCAGATGTTGCGTAAGGTGATGGTGGTGAGCCCTGGTGATACGCGGTTGTTGCGGAGTGAGTTGGTGGAGCGTGCTCGTTTGTTAGAGGAAAATGAGCGAGTGATTTCGGCGGGTAAGGAGCCGGCGACTTTTGAGCCGAAGTTGTTGGGTATTACGAAAGCGTCTTTGGCGACGGATTCTTTTGTGTCGGCGGCATCATTCCAAGAGACGACGCGGGTTTTGACGGAGGCATCGGTAAATGGTAAGTGTGATGATTTGCGCGGCTTAAAAGAAAATGTGATCGTGGGGCGTTTAATACCGGCGGGAACGGGGTTGGCTTATCATGAGGAAAGGCGGCAGCGGCGGCTTCGCCATTTGCATTATCGGGAGATTAAGCCGGTGAGTCGGGGTGGTTTGTTGGGGGGATAAGTCAAAGCCTTATTATTTAATATTTATAGAAATCCTATTTTTTAAAAAAATAGGATTTCTTTGAAATACGTCCAAGGTGCGCCTTGCACTCCCAGATGTCCATATCACGCAAGCCTTGATTTTATTAGTCTCTGTCTTTTTAGTCCCATTTTTCAAATCGCCTTAAAAACACAGAAGTCCCATTTTTAGTGCATTGTTCGATTTTGCCCTGATTTTGAAAATCGCCTCAAAAACCTGGGCGGCCAAATTAGGCAATTGGCTGTGATCGTGGTTTTGAGGAACTATTATAAGATTGATCAACAAACTTATATTTTCCGGAAATTCTTAGTTCGTCCTCAATTTTTCGATAATATTTAGCTAACTGATTAATATCATTTTTATTTTCATCAGAAATTTCTTGTCGGATACGCATTATTTCTTCTATTTCATAATCATACATATCAATTTCCTCCATTCAAATAATTCAAAGGAGTCGCTAAAATTGGAGTTGAAAGGCCAATTTTGTAATTGACTCGGCGAATATGGTTAAATTTATTGGCATTGGCTAAATGTCTACAATTCCATGTTAATAAAATATCAATTTTATAATAGGATGCAATTGCTAAATGAAGTGCATCACCCTGCGGATCTTTTGGCATGACAAATTTTTCAATGTAAATATGTGCTATTTCAATTATTTCATCTGTAATAGTTAAAATTTCTATGTCATCAAGTAGTGCTATTCTTGCGGAGGTTTTTTCACTGGTTCCTTTTCGTAATTCTCCAATGACTGCCGCACTCGTCATTAATTCAAATTTTTGTGAATTTTCATTCCACCATTGATGAGTCCAATGCATACGTGCAATTGATTCTGGATCAGTACGCAAAGTATAGTAGAAAGTTGGTATCGATGTTTCAATGTATATTGTGTTCAATGTTTATTCCATTGTAGGGTTATGATGGTATCAATTTTTTGATTGTATAGTTATTTTTATCATTTGCAAGTGGTTTTTTAAAAAAAGGTAATATTTCACTTTTCAAACTGCATGGTTAAACTTGGCGATGTGTGTCACCTGAATCTCAGTAGAACGTTGTCGGATTTGCCAAACGCCATCTCAAGCCGCAAAGCCATTTCTGGTGTGCTCGCGCCACGCTTATTGAGTACCTTAGAAACAATGCCATATCGTATCGGGCAAGCACAAGGGACTTGCCCCTACCTTCAATGCCGTTTTTGTAGTTAGCGTAGTCTGGATTATGCCCCATTGTGGCTTACCATTTGATAAATACGGTGGTATTCGACACAACAAGTGTCGTGTCAAAAACAAGAGCAGCCTAAATTAATGTAGGGTGCGTCCTACGCACCCTTTTTTTATGTAATACATTAATTTATATATCTTTTTTTAGATTAACCGGCCATTTTTCAAATCTAAAGAGTACAACTAATGGCAAACAACGAATAAAACCTTCAAACCTGTACTATTTTAGCCCTACAATATATATATTTTACCCAGACTACGCTCGCTCAAAAATAGAGCCAATAGCACTTGCCCACCGGTTAATCTACCCATTTATCTAGCTTTTATGATTTTACCCTGATTTTGAAAATCGCCTCAAAAACACAGAAGTCCCATTTTTAGTACATTGTTCGATTTTGCCCTCATTTTTGAAATCACCTTAAAAAGGCACGCGGAACGAGAATTAAGTTAATGGATGGAGTACAACGAATGGAAAACAACGAATCAAAACAAAATTATTTTACTTATGATTTGTAAAAGGTTTTATTCGTTGTCTGACATTCGTTGTACTCTTTTCAGGGCGGCACGATATGGCAGTGCTCCTACGCTTGCTTACGTCATTATTCCTAAAGATGAAGCGTTGCATGGGTAAAAATGGTGGGTTTAGCTTCGCTGACCAGAGGAGCGCTACCGCTCTACCCACCCTACAATTCAACATTTAATCCATCCTACGCTCGCTACATTATGTGAGTACAACGAATTTTGAAACAACGAATAAATCTTTGATACTGTTTGGTTTATTCCTTGTTTCACCATTCGTTGTACTCATTTTTGGTTTGAACTGTGATTTTTGTGATTTATATGATAAGGTTCACTTTTTAATATTTACTTATAAAAAGGATAAACCCATGCTACACAATTATACTGCTAAGTACACCAAAATTGATGCGGGTTATATGGGTCAACTTATTGACTGGCCAGAAGTTATAACAGAAGGACAAGGTCTTGAAGAATGTCGCGCTATGTTGAGAGATGCACTGAATGAAATGGTTTTAGCCTATAAAATGCAAAACCAAGAAATCCCATTAGGAAATAGTTTAATTGAACAACTGCCAGTGGAGATTGATGATGTCTGTCAAGCGGCGTGATCTTGTCAACTATTTGGAAAATAATGGCTTTTACTTGCTACGTGAGGGCGGAAATCATTCCATATATACCAATAACATCAAAACAATTCCTGTGAAAAGACATAAAGAGTTTGACAGGATTACGGCTAACAAATTGTGCAAACAAGCTGGGCTGAAGCCCAAGTTTTAAAGTTAGCAAGCGTAGTCTGGATTATGCACCATTGTGGCTCACCATTCGATAAATACGGTGGTATTCGACACAACAAGTGTCGTGTCAAAAACAAGAACGGCCTAAATTAATGTAGGGTGCGTCCTACGCACCCTTTTTTTATGTAATACATTAATTTATATATCTTTTTTTAGATTAACCGGCCATTTTTCAAATCTAAAGAGTACAACTAATGGCAAACAACGAATAAAACCTTCAAACCTGTACTATTTTAGCCCTACAATATATATATTTTACCCAGACTACGCTCGCTCAAAAATAGAGCCAATAGCACTTGCCCACCGGTTAATCTGCCCATTTATCTAGCTTTTATGATTTTACCCTGATTTTGAAAATCACCTCAAAAACACACAAGTCCCATTTTTAGTACAGTCTTCGATTTTACCCTGATTTTGAAAATCGCCTTAAAAACACACAAGCCCCATTATAAATATGTTCACTGATTGTGGTCTCTATAAAACTCATCTTGATCTCCTTTTTAATCTTATCAAGCCTCTGTTCGGAGACTTTTTTGTAAAAGCTGACCCACTGGTCAATAAGAAGCAATTGCTCATTGGTGAGTTCATCTTTCATTGCAGCCGCTGCCCGGTATATTTCATAAACCAGTTCATCAGGATTGGTTTTCCGGTCATCAGCTTTGAGCGTCAACAGTTTACACAACAGAGAATGCTTCCGGATCAGTTCGCTACTCTTTTCAGCTTTCACTTTGATGACATCAAAATGATGATACTAAATAATGTTCAAAAAATTCCCTTGTAAAAGCGGTTATCAGCCATTTGAACAGCGAATCGTGTGATTTTGGATTCCAGAGCCGTTAGGAGCCCAAGATTTATCTTGGACGTCCTGCAACTAAGAAATAAATTTCAACACCCTCAAAGTCCGCTGAAAATCAATATCTTTCTGAGGATTTTTTTTAGCACTTTTCAGCTTCCACTTCTTTTCATCCAACAACCGCTTTTTAACAAACTCAACCACCGCCTTTTCTTGCTCAGGCTTATCCTTCCAGCGCCCCTCTTCCAACGCTTTTAATAAACTAATATAATCAGCTTGACCCGGAAACTTCTCAGTCACATCCGCCATAAAACCAGGTAAAGAAGGCCGAACGGGGGATTTTTGCTTTTTACTCAATTCGACTCGCAAAGACTGCTCAGCCTTTTCATCCCTCACCAAATGCCCATACCCTGCCCCCGTCTTAGCCCCCACACCGAGCCACTGTAATGCTGCAACTAATGACTCCAAAGCTGTTGGGACCATCCTCTCTGCCTTAGCATTTCGCGGCGCCACGGTGACTAAAAATTTCGCCTGTTTTGCCACTAAAAAGGGCACCGGCACCGGATCATGCCAATCCGCTGGCAAACGCTCTGGATGATCCAAAACCGCATCCATATCATAGCCATTAATATCTTGGCCTTTTTCATACCATTTGCCACAATGCGGTGTCATAATATCCAGCATCAATCGCACGGGTGCAATAGGTATCGCATCAAAAAAAACCAACTTTCCCGCCTCATCCTGCCCACCAAACCAAGCATTTAAACGTTGCTCCCTATCAGTCTCATCCCAACATTCCACCCAAGCCCGGAGCACCCCCTTAATCGCACTGCCCGCCAAAAAGGGCACGCCTAACGTCTGATGCCAAGTAAACCCATTTTCTACTGGATGCGGCAAACCTAAACCCGTCGCAAAATGCCAATTGCTTTCACAAATGACAAAATCCCCTTTTAACGCCTTCACCAATTTCCATAAACGCAAACGGTACTGCCTAAGAGCAGCTTCATTCCCACACAACTGATTGGCAACCGTCTTCACCCACGCCTGTTTCGCAGTCTCATCTAAAGTCCAATTATCAGTATAACGATTAAAAAAACGAGTGTACCACAAACCGAAATGAGCACCATGAGGCGGCGTATTAGGTGCTTCATGTTGTTGATAAAGTGGAATGGCCATCAATGTTCTCCTTGCATAAAAGCAATCGCAAATTTTCTCGCCCAATTCATAAAAACCATCGCCTCAGCTTGCGCTGCGAGATAACGGGACATATCGCATTGAGTAATCCCCTCTAACAACTCTTTCCCCTCAAAAGGTTGACCAGGTTCTTTCAGCCAATCAGAAAGCAATTCATAGATCAAACGATAATCGTTTGTTTCACTGCCTATCGCTTTACTAGAATAAAAAGCGGCTGATTGTCCCAAGCCATTGGCATGAATCATAAACGGTAAACCAGCCACATGGCTACAATATTCAGCTTGTGCCCCCCTATTCAACCTCGCTGCCGCCTTCTTTACTCCCTCTAAAGCAAACTTAGCACGTTGTTGTTGCATGGTTTGAATCGTTTCTTTTTCTTGACTCTCAGGGTTGACTTCTTTTTTTGCCGTTTTTGTCGTTTTTGTTTTTAACTTGCTAGGCATTTTTAATTTCCCCTATGCAAAACTTTCACACAACACCAACCCATCCCAACCGTTTCATTCCCGCCCAATTGCAGATAAGGATGATCATCCGAAAATAGCTCATCAATAACATGTTTTAAAATATCATTAGCCTTTTTCTTCCCATCTTTACGGGAAGTCTGCGCCACCAATCCCGTGTATAACAAAGTATCGGGTGGCAAAGTTTCCTCATACCAGAGCGCCCCTGTTTTAACCGTTTTAGTCTCATTATCAATAGCAATATGAGCATTCACAGGGGTGGCAAACCGAGACAAATGGGCAAACATATTATCATTCACCACTGTCAATTGGCTCTTCAAAGCTTTATCAATCTCATTGGGTTCTCTGCCTATGAGTTTAGCGACACTTCTAATCACTTTATCAATCTCAGGACGAGGCTGCGTTTTAAAACGAAACTCTTCCAAAAAGATATCCTGTTCCTTGAGTGTCTGAGACACTAATGCTTTGTTATTCTCAATGAGATTAGTCACAGAGAAATCATTACCATCAGGCAAACCTAAACGACGACAATCGGCTTGCCAACGTTGCAAGACGGCGGGACAGGTAAGCCATTTAAAATGCCCGGTCAATGAGCGCACGGGCAGGAGCAATAAACGCGCATCGGTGATAGCGAGAGCACCGGCATGATCCGAAGCGTTTTGCATTTCAGGACCAAAAACGTCTTCAACCCATGTTTTTTTATGACCACGCTTTTCGGCCAATTCACGCATAGCCCCTTTAACCGCTGAGCCATAAACACAAGGCCAACCGGTATGAGATTCGCGCTGAATAGGCAAATCAATGACCCCTAACATTTGTCCAGTTCCTGCATGTAACGACGTTTCTGTGAATAAACCAAGCATTGCTGTTGATTGTGACATTCTATTGTGCTCCTAAATTTATCGTTCCCACGCTCTGCGTCGCGTGGATAGATAATAAACTTGTCCGTAAATAAAAAGTCAAAACCAGACCTGCCTGATTTTGACTTTTTATTTACGGATAACTACCAAATCCCAACCGCCAACTCTCCCCGTCCCAACGCCGTCTCCAAGCCAATCTGATAACCATGCAAATCTGCCGCCTTACCCTTTTCTAGCCGACAAAACCAAACGCTACCGGCTGGAATCAAACTGATCACTTCACGCGGCTCATCATTCGCTAAATCCCAGCCCCCTTCACGGATCGGTTGACCCAAAACGGCACTAATAATCGTTAACTCGACTCCATTGATCGAACCACGCCATACTTTTTCATTATTTTCAATCACTTCATAAAAACCATCGGGCAACCAATTCTCCCCCAAATTCGCGGGCGAGAGCAAAGTCAACATAATATTTTTAGTCTTGCTCAAATCGGGATGTCCCAATTGAGGCAGATTTGAAGGGCTTACAGTCACCGAAGCCAATCGCCCCTCTCCCCCAAATCGCACTCGCCCAGTTTCTGGATGTAAGGCATCATCAATACCCTCCACCATAACTCCTATTTCTAATTTAAATTTATCCTCACGGAGGCGAATATGCTGATTTTGGTACAACATACCGTCTTCCATAGTACGGCGTTCTTGATTGATGGCAATCCCCAAACGGGGTTCTATCTTAAATAAATCTTCTGATTGATAATATGATGAAGGATTTTGACCCGCTAACACTTGCTTTAACGCTTGGGCAGTCAACCAAGCCGTTTCCATCGGCTTAGCACTGGCAATGGTTTGCTCAGGTAAACGAACAAATCCTAAATCGCATTCTACAGGCGCACCCGGGCGCAAGCGCGTAAATTGTTCATTTTTTTGCAGTAGCAACAATGGCACTGGATAAAGGCGTTGTCCTTCACATAATAAATAAATGCCCCTCAAACGCAATTTGCCGAAACTGTTCGCATCCCCAATTTCTTCACATAAATTAATATCTTTAGATAATTGGTGTGCTGTACCATCCCCTTTGTTGAAAGCCTCCCAATTAACTTCCGCTTGTTCCCCTATCAATGTCCGCACCGCACCAGCAACCGTTCGTGGCGGAACGATAGAATCATAGGGGTGGGCTTCACGAAAAAACCAAGTGTCTAATTGTGAAAAACGCCATTGTTTGAGACTCATTAAATACTCCCTTTACTTGCCAAAAAGCGTACCAATAATGCACCATCAGCCTCCAAACGCTCAGACCAACTTTCCTGACCTTTATCATCAACCATCACACGTCGGCATTGTATTAATAACGCATCAATCACTTTCTTAGCCTTGGCAAATCTCATTTTACGTTTTTTATCAACAGCCGAAGCCATATAATCAGCCGCTAACAGGTGACAAGCTTGTGTCCGATTTAATATCGCTTTGCCCTGAGGATTCAATAAATCAAAACGTTCCCGAATCCGGTAGAAAAATTGACGGCTAAAATCTTTTTCATCACGAAAAGCTTCTGCCACTTTTTCAATCACCAATCTGCCATCATCATCTAAAGCCTGTTTCCAAGGCATTGCCCATTCTGCCGCCTTACCGCCTGGTTTCCACACGCGCACCGCAATCGCATCGCGCCCACAGCCATCTTTAGCGACATTATTCAGTAAACTATGCGCGTCTCGGAGTATCTGAGTCAAAGGCATTTTGATATGTGCAAATTCTACCGCGCCCGATAAAGTTGAATAAATACCCGTACCCTCAAAGGCTTTTTGATAGGCATCACGCAGCGTTTTGGCACAAGATAAAGCGTCCTCTAAGGGGAGAATCGCTAACACATCATCGCCACCGGCATAGACTAAAAAACCGTTGTGACTATACACCACTCCCGGCACTCGGCGAGTAAAGTTTTCCAAAGCATCAGAAATTTTAGTCGCGGCTTTGGTCTCACTGATATGCTTGCCTAAAGAGTCGCCATTCATCAGCAAAATCGCGTAAAAAGGTGCTAGATAGGAGAGTGAAGGTACACCGGTTTTCAATTTCCAGCCTTTGAGTACCCAGCCGCCGGGCATTTTTATTTTTTTGTCTTTGCCTAGATTTTCAAAATGAACGGCAAAACGCCGCTTGACAAAGGCAATCGCACATAAAAAATCCTTTTCACCAATAGCACGCCAAAAATTTTCCAGTTCGGTAGGAGAACGGGTGCCCGACAATTCTTGCCAGCCTGCCATACTCATACATTTCACACCCGGCTCCTTGGGGGCAAAATGCGTTCGCCATTTTTTGCGACGATCTAATATATTAGAAGTTTCAGTCAGTGCCCAAGTGATTTCAAAAAAACTGCCAATTTGCCGATCCCAAATTTGGCGATGGATTGAGTCATTCTGACAGAAAGCTTGTAAATCAGCATTCCAGACCACTTCAGCCAATTCACGCCAAGCCATTTGAACACTTTCCACTATCGCTTCAGGTTTAAAATTGTGAGCCACTTCGGCTTTAAAACGGTTAGGCACACTAGCTTGCGTGGGCGGCTGATTTTTACCCTTTCCTTCTAAGCAGTTGAGATAATTGTCATCAGGCTTAGGAAAAATAATTGTTCCCCGTTGCTTTTGCACAGAGCGCATCGCTACCGCAGCCAGCCAAGATAAGATAAATGAGCCAGCCCAAAAGTCGCGGGTCCCCCGTGCTTGGGCGACAAACTCTTGGACGGCGCCCAGGGTAAAATGAAAATACTTTTTGTCTTGATTCATACGGGATAAATTCTCTGTCTATTATTAAAGCGATCCAAAAACTGATGTATCACATCCCAATCTATATCTGGTAAGACTCGACAAGTTGTCGCATGTCTGGCTTTCGCTTTGAGTTCAATACGATCCGAGGGCGGTAAAAAGCTTGCTGGCAATAGGGCTTGTGTCGCTGCACATTGGCCATCAGGAAATTCATGTAAATGAATAAAGAGCGGCGAAGCGCGTCGCCCACGCCCCGCACTTGTCCACCGATGTCCTTCTTGCCTAATCGGGTTGAGTTCAACTTGGGCATCTTTAGGCGGTTTGATTGAAGTAAAAAAATAATTATGTGGCAAACCAAACACGGCTCTATCAGGGTGTGTGGTAACAGAGTTTCCCGTTGCCACCGCATAAGCTAAATCATGATCGGGCATAAAATTTTGTTCAGCATTTTGGCGGAGCACCTCATGCTGTCCTGAGCGTGGATTCAAACGACCATAACTTCTATAGAAGAGCATTTCTCTAGCGACTTCCTCCAACAATTCCCAAGCATTACGCCCTGTTAGGGAAATATCCACACGGCTTTTTTGTGAAAAAGCGGTAAACGGTGGCAATTCAGCCGACATGGATTGGCACATTTGTTCTATTATATTATTGTATTCATTGATATTTTGTGGTATTTGACACTGTTCCGTGCCACGTAATTGGTGAATAGCCACGGCACCCAAACCTTTACGCGCTCGACTACCGAGCCCTCCTAATAAACCAAATAAGCGCAAAGCTTCAGCCATACTGTCGATCTCCTCAGCCTTAACCCTGGGACGAAAGCAGATAGAGATTTTAAAATCTTGCCCCGCCTTGAGTGCGTTACGTAAATAACCATTTTTAAAGTGATAAATACCTTGTCCTAATAAATAAGGGATACCACCGGTCGCTTGGGGAGGGGGGGTGCAGACTTTGAGCTGGGTGGGACTGACTTGGAGAATAAATTGTCCTTGTCCCCCAAAATTTTCTTGGGTGGCCATACCAAATAGTTGCCCTTCTTGAGTATGTAAAGTTTGCAAGGCTTTGGCGACATTTCCCTGTGCTAATTTTAAATATTTACCCCAATTCAAGGCCCGCCACCAAAAACGCAAGGCGCCTTTGATAGAGGGTGGGCGTAAATCGGTGGCTTTTTGTGAGGCGTCACCGATAAACATGGGTGTGACAATACGATAAGTGGCTTCTAATATTTTCATGTTGATACATGGCGAAAATGGTGGAGAGGCGGTTTGTACTTAGTCCAAGATAAATCTTGGACTCCTAAAGTTTTTTAAGCATTGGGCGGCGTGGTATTCATCCCAGCCGTCATCCCATTAATCCCCGAGTCGAGATTTAATCCTATCTCTTTCATGATGTTATCCAAGAGTGGTGCGTGCATACGGTAGCGCAGTGCCGCATTGGTCACTTGATCGGCTAAGTTACCATTATTGTTGTCCGCTTCGCCAGAACTGGCACCGGTATTGAGTCCTTCAATTTGGTAAATCTTAATCCCTTCTATTCTCTCCATCGGCTTGACACTTTGTTCAATGATGGCCGGTAATTGTTCAAGGGCTTTGAGTTTGATCTGCATTTCAATTTGTGTCTCGGAGAGGGTATTAGCCGCTTCATTGATTTGACGCTTGCCTTCCGCTTCAACTTTGTAACGCAGTTCATTGGCTTCTGCCCGAATTTTTGTCGCTTCCGCATCGGATTGGGCCGCAATTTTGATGGCATCTGCCTGTCCTTGGGCGTGTAAACGATTGGCTTCTGCTTCGTCTTCACTCGCCCTTTTATTCGCTTCGGCGGCTGTGGTGATACCGATGGCTTCCCGCTCTGCCTGTTTGTGGGCTTCAATCAGTTCAATTTGTTTTTGACGATCCGCTTGGGCGACTTCGCGGTATGTGTTTACGGTTTCTTCTGCCTTGACGGCTTCAGCACGGGCCATATCGGCCTCCGCTTTGGCTTCTGACTCTTCCTTGGATTTGTTGGCGATGGCAATCGCTCTCTCTTGTTCGGCCAATTCAATCGTCTTTTTGCGTTCAATTTCTGTCGCTTCTACCGCCTTGCGTTGCGCGATCTCTTTTTCGGCAATCGCCTGTTTCTTTTCAATCATCGCGTGTTCTACTTGTTGCTGGGCAATGATTTTGGCTTCTTGTGCGGCTCGCTCCTGATTGGCTTTTTGTTTGGCGATTTCGGCGGCTTGTTCGGCGCGGTAATTTTCAACTTCACGCTGCTGATTCAAATTGGCATATTCGGTATCTCGCCTCAGTTCCAATTTGTGGCGCTCTGCTTCTAGGTTCTTGGTTTGCATGGCAACTTGCGTGTCTTGTTCAATATCGTTGCGTCGCTTTTTGCGCTCTTCAATGGATTGCGTCAGTTTGGTCAAACCTTCGGCATCGAAGGCATTTTGTGGGTTAAAGTACTTTTTGTCTGTCTGATCGAGACCGGTGAGGGAGACGGTTTCCAATTCTAGCCCGTTTTGTTGCAAATCTTCAGAGACGGCGACTTGTACTTCTTGGACAAAATTGACGCGCTGTTCATGGAGTTCTTCCATGGCCATCTTGGCGGCGACTGAACGTAGGGCATCAACGAATTTGCCTTCAATCAGTTCCAAGATTTTTTCGATGTGCATGGTGCGCTTTCCTAGCGTTTGGGCGGCTGTGGCGATAGCCTCTTCATTGGGCGATACTCGCACATAGAATTCCGCCGCGACATCTACGCGCATACGGTCTTTGGTGATCAGGGCTTGATCTTTAGTCCGCGCCACTTGTAGGCGGTTGGTATTCATATTGACAGGTATGGTTTCGTGTACGATGGGCAGCACTAGGGCGCCACCGTTCATAATGACTTTTTGCCCGCCTAAGCCGGTGCGGACAAATGAGACTTCTTTGGTGGATCGCCGGTAAAGTTTGGCAAAGATTAGGCCGATAGTGATCAGGGAGATGATGACTATGGCGGGTATAATGAACAGCCAGCTATTTAATATGTTTTGTAACATGGTTTATTCCTTAATTAATAATTCGACGCGGAGCGTCGATGCAGGCATTCCCACGCAGAGCGTGGGAACGAGAAAAAATGGTTCATGATTCAGTACTGACAGCGAGATATTTTGCTCCTACACGCTCAACTAATAATACAACATTTCCCTCAGAAAATTCTTCATTTTCCGCATCAGGCTCGACCATAATCAAATGGGTGGTGCCATAATTATCTTTAAATTTCGCACGCGCGGGTCGTCCTTTTTTGGCGGTGCCCAAGCTGATGGTGGCTAGCCGCCCAATAAAGCTATCTTCAGAAATCACCTCAGTTTCGTCGGTTGGCATGATTTTACCAATGCCCTGTCCCAATTTACGCACAATTGGCATGGATAAAAAAAAGGCGATTACCGCAGCCAGCAGGGCGGGTAGCATATTGCCCAAAATTTCTAGCGATGTCGCTTGCAATGTGTAACCGGTGAGAGCAAAAACGGTTAAAAATATGACAAATAAAATCATAATCGGCACTCTGCCGACATTGAGCCAGCTAAACAATTTGCCAAGGGATGAGTCGATGTCTCCTATGTCTGTATTGACATCAACATCGGGTACAATGTGAGCTAACAAACTGGAAAGCCCAAACCCTAAAAGGGTGAGGATGCCTTCCAGTAGGGCAATGCCCAGCATAATTAACAAGCAAATGGTAAAGGGCAAATTATGGGGCTCTAAAATAAAAGTCATCATTATTTTCCTGAAAAATTAACACAAGGGTTTTATACCAGACTCACAACCCAGCCGCCATATTCAGCATTTCATCTAACATCGCTTTGAATATTGGACATTTTGAGTAAGCCAGATTAGGATCAAGTTGACTAAACAATTCTCTGCCATAAGTCACTTTTTTATAGCGACGTTTGGTGTGCTGTTTATATAAACGTTCCAATAATTTCGCGGGCGGTTCATTAAAGTTAACCTCTTCTGGAGGTTTATTGGGTAAAGCGTTTTTAATTTTAGGGATAAACAAATTCGGATCAGAAAGTAACCATGCTTCAACCTCATGAATAGCAAAAAATTGACGAAATTTTGGATGTCCTACTTTATGTTCTAGTTCCTCTTTTGCCCAGTAATAGCGTTTCAGCGCGGTCTTTTTCTCTTTGGGATAAAAGGTGGGACCATATAAATCAAGTAATGCAATAACTCCAATGATGTCTTTTTTATCTGGGCCTTCAAGGTACATCCTAGCTTTAAGCGGGGTGTCTTTGACTAATTCTTGCCAACCCTCAAATCGCACCGCTTGAATACCAACACGTTTATCAAGGTGTGTATCTAGCCAACGTTTCAGAAATGTCGGGATAGCTTTTTGCTCTGTGTATCCTTCAACAAATAGTTTGAATTTCATGCAAAATCCTCTAATTCACCCGTGCTAAACAAGTGGCCTAGAGAATATTTTTCTAACCAATAAGCCAATGCCTCACCCTCTAAGTTTTTTAACTGTGTTTCACCTTGTTCATTTCTGGCGACGGTTATTGTCGCCCCCGTATCAGTAAACGCATCAAGAAATTGGGGAGAATGGGTCGTTAAGATAATTTGTGCGCCTGAAGCCACTGCATACTCAGCAACAATGGGTAGCATGGACGGATGTAAACCCAATTCTGGCTCATCAATAGCGGTGAGTGATGCTGGGGTGGCGAGCACGGTGAGTAAGAATAAAAACCGCAGTGTGCCATCTGATAATTCAACGGCGGATTGTCCTCGGTGCAGTGATTTCCATAATACCCGCAATTGCGTTCTCTGATCTGCCGCTGGTGGAAACATTAATTCTTCAAATTCATTGCCAAAGGCAGCTCGCATGGCAGCATTTAAGTCATATCTAAAATCACGATCTGAAGTATATAAAGTATGCAGGACCGAAATAAGGTTTTGTCCATCCTGTGCTACTCGTTTTTCGGTGCGTGTCACGACGGGTTGCCGAAGAGGGGCATTTCTATCGACTGAAACATCATGATAAATCATCCATGAGGCGATTTGACGTTGAAAACGAGCAATAATACGATTAACCGTAAACGGGCTGGCTGCCATCGAGAGCAAACTTTCCTCTTCAGAAATGGATTCTGCTAGGGTTTTCAGTGAATTATCGGTTTCTGCCCTTATGTTGCTATTTAAATGATTTCTTTCTAAAAGTAAATCGTTATTGGCTAAACGCTCTTGTTCAATACGATAAGCACTGCTTTGCCCTAATCTGGCTAGTTCTAATTCATAGAGCAATAATTTATTCTCATCAGACATTTTTAATTTGCAGCCAATGTGTTTCACTTGTCCATCCCAAACTAATGGCTCCATGCCACCTAAGGATTGAATATATTTTCCGAGATGCGCCTGTGCTGAAATTGTCATCAATTCTAAAAAACGAAGTAAATTAGATTTCCCAGCACCATTAGGTCCAATAATGATATTTAAATTATTTGGCACCCAATGTACTTTTTTCATTGAGCGAAAGCCTTCAATCTCTAAGCTAATAATTTTCATGGTTTCATAAATATTTCTAATATAAGCTTGTGAATGATAAATATCCCCCTCTCGTACACTTTGATATTGTGGCTTAATATGAGTTTTCAAAATTTTTTGACTGTCACATTGAGGGATGACTCAGTGTCTCCTGTGTCTGTATTGACATCAACATCGGGTACAAAGTAAGCTAACAAACCTTGCACCAGAGGAGTAGCAATTAATAGTGGAACAATCAATCTGGAAACACAAGGGTTTTATACCCTATTTAGTCATTGTCTTTTTTAATGCGTTTACTGATCTTGGTCATAAAATCATTATCCAAAATGCCCTTTTTAAATTTTATGAGGGCACAGAGTTGCGGATTTATACTGCCATCATTCAGGCGATGATCTTGTTGCCTTTTATTATGACTTTTACGCCAGCGGGTTTTTTGTCTGATAAATTTCCTAAAAACCGCGTTATTGTTTTTGCCGCCTTTATCGCTTTGCCCATCACGGCTATGATTACGTGGTGTTATTATACAGGTGCTTTTTGGTTGGCTTTTTGGTTGACTTTTATATTGGCTTTGCAGAGTGCTTTTTATTCGCCAGCTAAATATGGTTATATTAGGGAACTGGTGGGCAAAAATAAATTAACGCCCGCCAATTCTGCCGTGCAATCTGTTACAATCATCGCCATTCTCTCCGGTACGCTGATTTATACGCTGTTTTTTGAAAGTTTATTTTCTAATCACTTTGAAAATATGGGAGATATTCTGCAATCGGTTAAATATGTCGGATTTTTATTGATAGGCGGAACGCTCATCGAGGCACTCTTAGCTTTGCGCTTGCCTTTAAAACGGCAAACGGATATTCAGCTTCAATTTGATTTTGGCAAATATCTGCGGATGCGCTCTCTCAGAGATAATCTTAAAAGTGCGTGGACTCATCAAGGTATTTGGCTCAGTATCATTGGGCTCTCCGTGTTTTTTGCCATTAACCAAGTTTTACTGGCGACTTTTGGCGCACATCTCAAGGAGATGCTTGGCGAAACCGATACTCGCGTTGCTAATGGCATTATGATGTTAGCCGGTATCGGCATTATTTTCGGTGCCATTTTTGCGGGCAAAGTATCAAAAAATTATATCGAAACCGGTATTATTCCCTTGGGGGCGTTGGGTATTTGCATCTCATTGATAATTTTACCCTTTGTTACAAATACGCTCTCTCTAGCCATACTTTTTACAGTCTATGGATTTTTTGGTGGACTTTTTATAGTGCCCCTGAATGCTCTGATTCAATATCACGCCAAAGAGGGAGAAATGGGGACTATTTTGGCTGCCAATAATTTTGTCCAAAATAATTTCATGTTGGCTTTTTTAGGTATGACTGTCGCTTTGGCTTATATTCAATTTTCCAATCAAACCACTTTTTTTCTACTAGCGACAATTACTTTAGTTGGTACTCTTTACACTATCATTAAATTACCTCAATCCTTTATTCGTTATATTGCTACCGGGATGTTGACACGACGTTATCAAGTCCAAGTCGTGGGCATGAAAAATATCCCCTCCAGTGGCGGCGTTTTACTTTTAGGCAATCACGTCAGTTGGCTTGATTGGGCTATGCTACAAATCGCCTCGCCGCGCCCCATTCGCTTTGTGATGTTTCGCAGCTTTTATGAAAAGTGGTATCTCAAATGGTTTTTGGACTTATTTGGTGTGATTCCCATTGGACGAACTGGCAGTAAGCAAGCACTGATTCAAGTCCGCGACAGTCTCAGTCAAGGCGAAGTCGTTGCCCTATTTCCCGAAGGGCATATTAGTCATAATGGTCATCTCAGTATTTTTAGAAGCGGTTTTGAACGGGCAGTCAAAGATACTCAAGCTGTGATTGTACCTTTTTATTTAAGGGGACTTTGGGGCAGTCTCTATTCTTATGCAAATCGTAAGTATCGCTATTCGACGGGCAAAGCCGGGCGGCGTCAAATCACGGTCGGATTTGGCAAGCCGGTTTCTCCCAACGCCAGTGCCAGCGAGGTTAAGCAGGCTGTTTTAGAAACTTCTATCCATACTTGGCAAGAATATATTGAAACTTTGGAACCGTTGCCTATCAGTTTTTTGCGAACGGCGAAGGCGCAAACGAGTCAGGTTTGTGTGATAGAAGCGAATACGGAGTTGACTTATGGACGTTTATTGGCAGCCACGCTGGTTTTTGCGAGCAAACTTAAGCCGTTGATGAGCCAACAGCAAAATATTGGCATCTTGTTGCCCGCTTCATCGGGGGGCGTGATCGCTAATCTTGCGGTTTTGATCAATGGCAAAACGGTCGTCAATCTTAATTATACGGCGACTATTTCTGTGGTTGCGCTCTGCATGGAAAGGGCTGATATTAAAACGGTTCTCACTTCTAAGCGATTTTTAAGTAAATTGGAGGGGCGGGGCATTGATCTGAGTCCTTTAAAAGAACAAGCTAATCTGGTTTATTTGGAAGATATTAAGCAGGCTATTCCAAAATCGGCACTGTTTTTTGCTTTGCTACAGGCGAAATTTTTACCGACTGTGATTTTAAAGGCGTTGTATTTTAAAAATAGTGCTAATTTAGAGGATACTGCCGCGATTCTCTTTAGCAGTGGCAGTGAGGGCGTTCCTAAAGGTGTGCAGTTGACGCATACGAATATTATGGCAAATCTTAAACAGATAACGGCGGTGCTGAATCCTAATGATGATGATGTGATCCTCAATGCTTTACCGATTTTCCATGCTTTTGGTTTAACTGTGACTACCTTTTTGCCGTTGATTGAGGGCATACCGATGGTGTGTCAGCCCGATCCGACGGATGCTAAAACGATTGGTCGTTTGGTGGCGCAGTATGAAGTGAGTATTTTATTGGGTACGTCCACTTTTTTGCGTATTTATACGCGCAGTCGCAAAATCCATCCTTTGATGTTTCAATCGGTGCGGATTGTGGTGGCGGGTGCTGAGCGTTTGAGCCCTGAAGTGCGTCATGCTTTCAGAGAGAAATTTTGTAAAGATATTTATGAAGGTTATGGTGCTACGGAAACCACGCCTGTCGCCAGCGTGAATATTCCTGATATTTTGTTATCTTATTCAGGTGATGTACAAATCGGTAATAAGATTGGCACAGTGGGACTTCCTTTGCCTGGCACGACTCTGAAAATTGTTGATCCGGAGACTTTAGAAGATTTGCCTATCGGTGAGGCGGGATTAATTTTAATTGGGGGCACCCAAATTATGAAGGGCTACCTGAACTCACCTGAAAAAACGGAATCGGTTATCGTGGAAAAAGATGGAGTACGTTGGTACAAATCCGGCGACAAAGGTAAACTAGACGAAGACGGCTTTTTAACTATCTTAGATCGCTATTCCCGTTTTGCTAAATTAGGCGGCGAAATGGTTAGCTTGGGTGCGGTGGAGTCTAAAATAGCGCAACTCATTGATAATGATGAGATAGAGATTCACGCGGTGGCGTTGCCTGATCAGAGTAAGGGAGAAAAGATTGTGCTGTTGGTCGCTGGAGAAGTTGATTTGGATGCGCTCAAGAGTCAGATTCGGGGCAGTGGATTGAATCCGTTGATGATGCCTAAAGAATATTTGGGGGTGGCAGCGATACCTAAGTTGGGTAGTGGAAAGGTGGATTTTGCGGGGGCTAAGAAGTTGGCGCAGTGAGTACATAGTACAGGAGGGCGGAAATAGCCAAACGACTAAAAAACCTTGAATCGCGGATTTTACGGATGACACGGATGACACGGATTAAAAACCTGAAAACACTCTCCTCACTTTTGACTTTGACTTTAAATCCGCGTAATCCGTGTCATCCGTAAAATCCGTGATTCAAGGTTTTTTTAGGGTGGTACGACTATTTCCGCTTTCCTGCACTCATAACATAGGAGACGCTTATGTATATTTATCGCCAAATAAGACTGCTAGGGATAAAGCGGTTGTGCTCCCAGACGGTCAATTCTATCAGCTCAGGGAGAAAATCCTTTGGGTTTGTTGATGTTTTATTCGTTGTCAGACATTCGTTGTACTCTATACAAAAAAAAAGTTTTGCAATTTTTTTTTGATTATGTTTATAATAGCCTCACGCCAAAGCAGGCGATTGAAACAGGAGAATCAAGATTGATCCGTTGAGTTGGTCCGGTATCACGCCAAGGCAGGCGATTGAAACAAACTGTGAGGTAACCAGTCCCAGACATTGCGGTATCATCTGTTCACGCCGAGGCAGGCGAGCAAAAGCCCCAAAGCTTCATAGCCTTGGGGCTTTTTAGTTTTGGCTCCTAAAAAAACGCCTGAATCGTTTGCCACAATTGCGCTTGCACATTTAGTAAGCGATGATCACTTTCAAATTCAACTAATTTAATCCAAGGGCGAGTGGCTGCAAAGTCACGAGACGTTTGTATCGGTACCACCATATCTTGATTCCCATGCAAAATTAAGCTGGGAACGCGCCGTTGCAAATCAGCCTCAACATACTGCTGCAAATCTTCTATAAAACCATAACTTATCAACCGTTCCCCGGGTTCAGCATAATTCGCAAAAGCAAATTCACCTTGGCGACGCCACTGTGCAAAATCGAATTCTCCCATCAGTTCCCGACAGCGATTCAAAAAGTTTAAAGCGGGTGCTAACAAGACAATGGATTGTATCTGCGGATGTCGCTCTGCCAACCATAAGGCAATTAAGCCGCCAAAACTTGAACCGATAATGCTAACAGGCGAATTGGGTAATAATGCTTCCACTTGTTGAATTTGCTGAGTTAAGCTGAAATGATAAAAATCATTTGGATTTAAATCAGGAATCTGTAAAGTTAATCCCCGTTGCTCAAAACATTGTTTGAAAAATTGAGCTTTACTCGATTGTGGACTTGATGCCCAGCCATGTAGGTAGAAAAATGTCGTCATTGCTTAAAAAGAAACTATTTTATTTTATTATCAATTAACCGCGCCTTGCCCAACCAAGCCGCCGCCAAAATCACTAAATGCCATATTTTTCACAATACGCTTTGACCATTTCCACAC
>JALXAQ010000246.1 GCA_026991885.1 Thiotrichaceae bacterium | reverse complement strand
TCTATCCCCACCGCTTAGTGTTTCTGTGTCCCCGTCAAGTCAATGACAAAACCCCGCCATTGGTCAAAAAATGGTTGAATTTTATTGAAGATTCACTGGATGGTGAAATGAATGAAGTGGATTATCCTGATACTCTGTGGAAAAAAATAATGGCTGCGATTCATAAACAGAGCATAAGTCCTGCCTTGTTATCAGAAATTAAAGATGACGTTGCGTGGGAAAAAGCGAAAATACGTTTTGTCGCGGAAGGACGAGAAGAGGGGCTAGAAGAAGGGCTAGAAAAAGGTATGTTAAAACAACAACGTGAAACCGTCTTACAAGCCAGAGAAATGGGATTGGATGAGATGGCTATTGCTAAATTGACTGGACTTACAGTGCAGGCGCTAAAAAAAATAACGAAATAAGTCGTCTTAATCTAGTACTCTGTCAACATTGTTTTGTAGGGTGCGTCCCACACACCCTACATAACACTGCCATATCGTGGCGGGCAAACACGCAGGTATGCCCCTACAACTTGACAAATGGGTTGATTTAACTCACCATTGTCGTCCAAGATAAATCGACTCCAAAAAATCAGTACTGAATAGGAGAACAACATGCAAGTTATCCCCCTCAAATACGGAACAATATTCAAACGTGCATTTGGACAACCGGATGTTTTCTGTCAATTTGCCAAAGACATTCTGGGCATAGAAATCAACATTGACAAAGTACATACCGAATACGAATACCCAGAGCCCATCGGATTTGTTCGTAGCAAATACGACTTATTTGCCGAAGATACAGAAAAACGTATTATTGTAGAAATCCAGCAAGTCAAAGAAGAGGATTTTTTTGACCGTTTTTTATATTACCATTTGATTAGCATGGTAGAACAAGTGGGTGGATTTCAAGAATATGGATTTGATCGCACAGTATATACAATCGTCGTCCTCACCAGCACGCCCCGCGATGGCAGTATCAATTTCAGTTGTGCCGTCAGTGACATGAATCCGATAGACGAATACGGGCGCACCGTTGAAGTCTATCCCCACCGCTTAGTGTTTCTGTGTCCCCGTCAAGTCAATGACAAAACCCCGCCATTGGTCAAAAAATGGTTGAATTTTATTGAAGATTCACTGGATGGTGAAATGAATGAAGTGGATTATCCTGATACTCTGTGGAAAAAAATAATGGCTGCGATTCATAAACACAGCATAAGTCCTGCCTTGTTATCAGAAATTAAAGATGACGTTGCGTGGGAAAAAGCGAAAATACGTTTTGTCGCGGAAGGACGAGAAGAGGGTATGTTAAAACAACAACGTGAAACCGTCTTACAAGCCAGAGAAATGGGCTTGGATGAGATGGCTATTGCTAAATTGACTGGACTTACAGTGCAGGCGCTAAAAAAAATAACGAAATAAGTCGTCTTAATCTAGTACTCTATCAACATTGTTTTGTAGGGTGCGTCCCACGCACCAAGCTTTGTAGGGTGCGTGGGACGCACCCTACATAAATCTTGGACATCTAAATTCTTTGGGACTCATCTTATGAAACATTACCAATCTTTAGCACTTTTACTCTTAATTGTGCCCAACTTCAGTTATGCAAAAAACACTTCATCTCCACATCAAGCTTGCCGTTTGGATTCACTACTAACAGTGGCAAGTTCACAAGCTCATGCGACAGTTAAGCCACTGCAACAAGCCCAGCTTGCGGCAGAAATCTCAGCTAAAATCGTTAAAGTTGCCATTAAAGTTGGCGATAAAGTGGCTAAGGGAGACATATTATTCCGCTTGGATGACAGAGAGTGGCAATTGCAGCTTAAACAACTGGATGCCACTATTCAAGGCACTCAAGCGCGTCATAATCTCGCCGTTTATCAGCTACAGCAAAGAACTAAATTATATCAAAGTGCCAATATATCTGAAGAATTATTGCGCCAGCATAAAACAGAAGTGGCTACTTTGAACGCAGAATTAAAATCTCAGCATTTTCAAAAACAACAAATACAACTCACGCTCAGTAAAACTAAAATAACCGCGCCATTTGAGGGTGTCATTGTAGAAAGAAATGTCAGTCTGGGAGATTGGGTTAATCCGGGGCAGCCCGTTGCCAGTTTATTAAATCCTGATAAAGTAGAAATTCATGCCTTTCTGGATGCCCAACAGCTGATCAGTTTAGAGCAAGTCACTGAATTTGAAATGATTATTAATAAAGAAATTTTCCCCCTTAAGCCGCAAAGCCTGTTGCCTATGCTCGATCCCGATAAAAATTTGCGCCCTTTAATACTCAAACCGACGGCTAAAACTAAAATCCCCTTGCCCGGCAGTCAGGGACAATTACGTTGGCGATCAGCCACTCAAAAATTACCTTTTCGCTATTTGCTAAAACGGGGTGATCATTATGGACTGATGTTGCTCGTAGACAAACAAGCCCAATTTCATCAATTACCCCAAGCCTTGCCAGGGCGTTCTGCCACAATTAATCTGCCGCCGGATACGTTGATCATTACCACAGGTTTCAGAGCCCTACAGTCTGGAGATTGGGTTGAAAACAGAGGCTGTTTTGAATGAACAAAATATTGACAACGTTGCTCTCTAACCATGTGCTTGCCAATCTGGCTTTTGTACTGGTGTTAGTCATGGGCATATCCGCCTATCTGAATTTGCCCAGAGAAAAGGACCCGGAAATTAATTTTAACTGGATACAGATAATTACCATATTACCCGGTGCCAGTGCTGAAGATGTGGAGGACAAAGTAACCAATCCTCTTGAAGAAGCGGCTGACAGGGTTGAAGATATTAAATTTATTTCCAGTTCCAGCCGAGAAAGTGTTTCTACTATATTAGTACGTTTTGAAGATATGCCTGAACGCCAATATGATAAACGCTTAAACGATTTGCGCCGTGAAATACAAAATAAAGCAGAACAAGAATTACCAGACGAAGTTGATAATCCCTTAATACTGGAAATCACCAGTGCTAATGCTTTTCCAACGGCTATGCTGGTCCTCAATGGCAAGGATGAAACTTTACGCCGTCAAGCTTATCTTATCAAAAAGGATTTGGAACAGATTAAAGGCGTGCATCGGGTTGATACTGTCGGACTGCATAAACCCCAATTACAAATTGAATTATTATTAGAATCCTTACAAAACTATGGCTTAAATCCGACACAAGTAGCCGATAGCGTCAGCGTTTTATTTAAGGATATAGCCGCTGGCACTCTTGATATAGGCAAACAACAATGGTTGTTACGCTTGGTGGGTACTGAAAGGGATGCTGAGAAACTGGGGCAATTTATTGTCCTGACACCTTCTCTGCAACTCGATCAGCTTGCCAATGTACAGCGCAGTTGGGAAAAGCCGGAAACGCTGGTTAAATTCAAACAAAAACCGGGCGTGATTTTTTCAGTCACCAAAAAAATGTCTGCCAATACCATTACTTTAGTAGAAAGACTTAACCAATTCATTAAACAACGTAATTCATTATTACAAAAGACGGGGCTAGAACTTGAGCTGCTAGACGATCAAACCAGTTCGACTCGCCAAGCCATTGAGATCATGCAAACCAATGCGCTGATAGGTTTGGCTATGGTTTTAGTCATCACCTGGCTATTTCTGGGCTGGCGTATGGCTATGCTGACTTGTATAGGCATTCCCTTTATTCTCGCTGGCACTTTCTGGTTTATTCAAAATTTGGGTTTTACTCTGAATAACAGTGTACTTTTAGGCGTAGTCATCAGCCTGGGCATGCTAGTTGATGATGCTGTCGTCCTTATAGAATCCATATACTACCGCATTGTGCGGGGCATGGATGCGCTTAATGCCGCGCTTGGTTCTCTCAGAGAAGTATTTTGGCCGGTAACGACAGCCGTTTTAACCACGATGGCTTCCTTTTTACCCTTGATGCTGATGCCGGGCATTGTCGGTAAATTCATGCTCGTCGTGCCCGTCGTCGTCGTCACCGCTTTGGGTATCAGTCTGATTGAAGCCTATTGGATGCTGCCTGCCCATGTGATTGCTGCCAATATTAAATTGACCAGCGGCTCTAAAACACAAAAACTGCGTATTGCTTTTACCCGTCAATTACAGCAGCTCTACAGCAAATCCCTGTTAAAAATGCTACGCCATCCCTACCTAATGATCATATTAATTATTATTCTGGTATCAGGTGTCGGTTACGCTTTCCAAGCAAAATGGATTAAAATTAACTTTTTTGCGATGGACAGCTTTCCAATTTTTTATGTCACAGTAGAAATGTCTCCTGATGCCAGTCTGGCGGAAACTTTAGAAATTACCACGCAGGTAGAACAAAAAATTTTAACCCATATAAAAACGGGAGAAATGCGTAATCTTGCCAGTTATGCCGGACAGGCTTTTACGGAAACTGAAATTATGTTTGGCGAACACTGGGGACAGGTGGTTGTCAGCCTTAATGCCGAGCGTAGCCAACGTCGGCGTGCTGAAGACATTATTGCAGCCATGCGCTCTGATGTTGAAGCGGTATCTGGGGCGGATAATATCAGCTTTTTGCTGCTTAAAGATGGTCCGCCCGCTGGCAGACCGATAAGCCTTAAAGTACGCGGAGATGATTTTTCAAGGCTGCGGGCGGCTACTGACGATTTAGAAGCGCTGCTGGCAACGATACCAGGTGTCAGTGACATAACGGATACGGATACTCAAGGACGTATGCAGCTTAGCCTGCGTCTTAATCATCAACGTATCCAGGAACTCAATATCTCTCCCCAGGAACTGTTACGCACCCTTTCAATGATTGGCGATGGAGAAATCGTAGCCGAAGTCAGAGATAAAGGAGAAAAAGTTGAACTGAGAGTGAGAGTGGCTAAACGCGAATATCAGCAAATAGATGAATTTCTGGATAATCTTTTTTTCTTGCCAAATGGTCAAGCGATACCGCTGCGAGAACTTTTCCATAGCAAAATCAACCGAGCCCGTTCAGAAATCCGCCACTATAATTTACGCCGTACTATTCAGGTAGAAGCGGAACTGGATAAAACTAAAATGAATACGCTGGATGCCAATAAAATGATTGAGCAACAATGGGAGGAAAAGCTTCAGGCTATCTATCCTAATATAAATCTGGACTTTTCTGGAGAACTGGATGATATTCAGGAAAGCTTGGATGCTATGGTCGTTTTATTTATGATGGGAATTGGCATCATGTACATGATATTGGGCGCACAATTTCGCAGCTATTTTCAGCCTTTAATGATATTACTGACCGTCGTACCCATGGCATTTGTTGGCGTAGCCATCGGACTGATTGTTAGCCAGAATCCACTGAGTCTGTTTACCCTTTACGGCGTAGTGGCACTGACAGGAATTGCCGTGAATTCTGCCATCGTCCTGATGGCTGCCGCTAGGGATCGCCTTAAAGCGGGAATGAGTATTAATCATGCGACGATCTATGCGGCTCGCCGTCGACTGATCCCGATACTGATTACTTCCCTAACCACTATGGCAAGCCTGTTTTCTCTGGCAACGGGTTTAGCAGGAGAATCTCTAATCTGGGGACCAGTTGCCACCGCTATCGTCTGGGGACTGGGATTTTCTACTTTGTTGACGCTTTATATCATTCCGTTGATGTTTAGATTGTTTGTGAGACGTTAAAGACAGGAGGTATCTTGAGGGATCAAGGGCAACCATAAAGGATTGCCCCTACAAAAAATCCTATTAACATTCGTTGTTTCTGGAATGGAGGGGATTTCCTCCCGTAGGGAACTTAAAACTTCAAAAAAAAATCCCTGTAGTTAAAGAAAGTGGTAAGGATATTTGGTAAACACTTACTTTCTCCTGCACTATATGCAAGAACAATAACGTTGTGCAAATTGATTACAACAGTTCAAAAACCACTTTTAAGGCATGATCAATTTTTTTCAGGGTTTCAGGCTCAAGTTCACCACGTACCTCGATTAATCGAGAACTATAATCAATAGGACGTGTTTGCAAGCAATCCGCTATTGAGTTTTTAGTAAGTCCATTGATAGGTGAAGGAAAAATATCAATATTAGTTTGAATTTTCGCCTTTTTTAGACTCCATTCTGTGATTGGCACGACTTGGATAACTGGTACACGTTTATTATACGTGTTATTGGTGACAATAACGCAAGGTCTAATTTTGCCTGTTTCTGAACCTTTGGTTGGTTCAAGGTTGACCTCAATGACCATACCACGCTTTAAATTGCTCATTGAGGCCACCCCACAATCGCAGCTTCCGTTAAAGCCCTCGTTTCTTCATCCGTTTCATAAATCTCGGCATAGAGTTGAGCCGATTCTCGTAAACTTTGCTGTTGTTTTAATTGCTCGTACAAGCTATTAATGGCGGTACGAACCAACTCACTTTTATCTTTGAACCCAAACGATTGGCATTGTTCTAACCATTGAATTTGGGAATTTTCAAGACTAAATTCAGCCGTAATCATAATTTCCTCCAGCTATATTTGTTGTACTCGATTTAAGGGGAGTCAACCGAAATAATACAGAGCAAAAGCGCAAGAGTGCTAAGCCAGCGTAGGGTGCGTCCTACGCACAATCAATCCTTATGCCAATTTTAACAAGTGTGCGTGGAACTTTCCTACGCGATCTACGGACTTGATAGCATATTTGGTGAGGTTTAACTTCGCTGACCTTCGGTATCCGGTCGTTGTTGAACATTAGTTGTACTCACCTCTCAAATGCGACAAAAAACGTAGAATTAAGAGTATTTAGCCAAAAAAAGCTATTCACCATTGACGACTTAATTAGGGTACAAGCATAATAAAATCAAGGCTCCTTTTTGAGGTAAATAGTACCGTTCATTCTGGACAACGAAGTTTGAGGTTTTATTCGTTGTCTGTCATTAGTTGTACTCAGACGATTTTAAAAATGAGGGCAAAATTAGTAATTTTATTTTGGTTTATAAATCTCAATGATGTAGCAAGGTTGGGAACATGGTTATTCGATTGAGAGCAACCACAAGGATTGTCCCTACCAGTACAATTATATTTTGTAGGGGATATTAATCCCTTGTGGTTGCCCATTTAGGCTGAGGTTAAAATACCTTAAAATTTGTGGTTCAGTACTATCATGCTTCAGTACTTATCTACTTGCCTAATTTTCTAAAGCTTATTATCTTCAGCTAGGTTAAATGTGCCCATATAATGACCATTAACAGTATATTCATAGTCCCCTTTCTTTAAAGAATAAACCGGTAAGGGAATTATATGAGTGAAAGGAATAAAGCCTTGTGTACAAGTGAATTCACCGGTAGAAAATTTCTCGTCCACAGTTGAGTACATCCAAACATCAAATCTATTCTCCAATAATTTGTAACTAATTTGTCCCATCTCATAGCAACCGGATGTAAAGCTACCTGCTACTTTCAAAAATACTTGGATAGGAAAAGAGTCCGTTTTGATTATCTCGACTTTATCTATATATTGTAATTCCTTTATTATTACGAAATCCAATAATTCCCATTCATTGTTTTCTGTCAATTTAAACCTGACATTTTGATACGCACCCGCTTTCTCTGGTGAATCGACAGAAGGAAGTATAAGGATTCCATCCTGAAAAGTTGGATTGCTGTCAGCAAAAACAATATTTTGTGCTGAAAATCCAAGAACGGTTATAAAAAAAATCAGGTACAATTTCATAATTTCTCTTGATGAGGTTAAATAGGCTTGGTTCAAAATAGGGTAACACTTATTGGCGTAGGGTGCGTCCTACGCACAATCAATCCTTATGCCAATTTTAACAAGTGTGCGTGGAACTTTCCTACGCGATCTACGGACTTGATAGCATATTTGGTGAGGTTTAACTTCGCTGACCTTCGGTATCCGGTCGTTGTTGAACATTAGTTGTACTCACCTCTCAAATGCGACAAAAAACGTAGAATTAAGAGTATTTAGCCAAAAAAAAGCTATTTACCATTGAGGACTTTTATTTTGGTTTATACTTTTCAATGATGTCGCAGGGTTGACAACATGGTTAGCCGACTGATAAAGCTGCTGCTGTTGTTTCTCCTCAGGCATTGCTAGCGTCAATGCCATCTCGTTTTCGAGGCATAAAGGGTGAATGCTGCGTAACTTTCCACCCTTTATAAATAGGCATATAAGGTAACATGTATCTATCACATGCAACTAAATCCTTTAAGTTTGCCGACAATTTCCCACTCTGAGGGGTTATCTACTTCAGAAAACCAAACCACAAACCCTGAAGGAGCTTGTGAACTTCTATCTACACCGTATTCCCATTGTTCATACACACTACCTACCTCAAGTGTTGGTTCACTACAAAAAGCACCCACTTTAATTTCAAGATTTTTGATGTTTTGTGGCACGCCTAAAATTTCTATAACTTCTTGACGTGTCATGCCATTTTGAAGGCTTTCAAACCGTTCTTCAAACGACGGTAAATTATTAGCCTCAGTCACAGTAAAAGTTAGTCCCTGTTCGTCATCAATCAGATGCATTTTAACGGAATAAGGTATCCCATCGACCATCACAACCGGGATATCAAGTTCATTTGTCTCAAATGAAAATTCAGGTTCGCCTGCATTAACATAATTAACAATAAGTACAAATAGGATTGTTACTTTAACAAGTATTTTACTCATTTTTGCTCCTCTCTTAATTAAGGTGTGTTCCACTTGTCCAACGGATGTAAGTAGGATAAGTGGAACATACCCAAAATTAATTCGTAGTTGGGACGGGTTGCAATAAAGAAATACTTAAAATGCTAAATTGACCGTCAGAATGTCTTTGCATTATTGCTGAATATAATGAAACAACATGATTAGAGCCATCAATAACTTTAACCAAAGGTAAATTCAGAACCGAATTTGAAAGGTTATAAGTTGCCGTTCTGCTGGATTGATTAGTTGTTGAAAACAATGCATCAAGCCTAAATCTACCATCACCATCTATATCTGATAAGGAGGCTGAATATCTTGCACCTTCAACTTGGACAACCGGAATTTGAAGAGTACGTGCAAAGCTATAGGTGGGAATTCGCCCATAATAAGTTTGTACAGTCAAAATATCGACAGCACTTAAGTTTCCGAATCCATTATAATTTGGATTACAGTAGTTCATAATTGAGTTTAGGTCCCACTCGGTAAAAATTACATTACCTGACGTGCCTTGTGCATCTTCTGTACAAGAAGATGGTGTATCAGGTCTATTTTGCTCATGAGCAAAACCTAAAGCATGACCAAATTCATGCACGGCAATCCATCTGACACAATTAGTTACGCCAAAAAGATTGGGACAGCCTGGATTCCAATTTTGCATTGTGAAATTTAGAACCATTCCATTTCGTACATTGATTAAATCATTTCCCAGAGCCTTTACGTGAGCTCCACTGTCTTGTACGCCAATTCTAATGCCATTAAAGAAACCTGTAGGGCATTGTCCCCAACCAGTAAAAGCGAGTTGTGAATTAGCTTCCCATGTCGATTGAACGGCATTTTGAACTTGTCCTCTCAGGAAAGCATTTGCATTAATGTTTTCCCAGCACACAGAAATATTTAAGTTTTGCCATATGACTGTATCCAAAGGATAAGATTCATTGGATGATGCATATACATCCGTATATGATGCTATTGAATAGCAAATCAAGATTGAACCGATAATTTTTTTGAAATTAAATTTCATCAATATCCTCTTACTTTAAGACTTACCGAAAGAATATACCAAAATTAGGACTAGACACTAGACCTCATCGACCTCATCCTAATTTTGAACTATACTAAATATAGTGCTCCTAAATGATGATTTAGCATGTCTATATTGAGAGCGGGTATTGTAGAGTATTTTTTTATAAAAACTCAATAAAATCACGGATAAAAACGCATAAAATCTTGATATAAAGATGTAAAAATTGAATAAAATCCAATAAAATTTAATTTTTTTAATAAAAACAAATAATAAACACATTAAATTAGATTTATAATGAATAAATTTGCGAAACTCCTTGATGAATATCAGAAAACTCTTGGATTTACGGATGAGGCTTTGGCTGACCAAATTCAAGTGAGCAAAATGACGGTCTATAATTGGCGAACTGGAAAAGTTGAGCACCCTACCTCGCGTCAAAAACTCCTGTCCTGTGCCGACATATTGGAACTCACTCCCAAAGAACGGCTAGAATTTATAATAGCCGCTGGACATTTACCGGAGAAATATGAGCCGCCGCAGCCACCCGTACCAGTAGTCGGCATACCCATTATTCAGCCCTATCAATTCTTTGGCAGGGAAAATCTGCTACGACAGATTTATTGGGCGTGGGATAAACCGGTGCCGGAGTCCATAACTATCGTCGGTCCCAAACGTAGTGGTAAAACGTCACTCCTAAATTATCTCAACAAGATTACTCAAGTAAACTATCTACGTCCAGAGCAACCCAAAGCTTGGCCTTCACGCCATTTTCAATTCGCATTAGAGCCTGTTTGAGTTCTCAAAAAAATGAAATAAATAATTGTTTTATAAAGAATAAGAAGTAAATTAAGTTCTTTTTAAAAGAATGGAAATGAAAGCCAAGACGACCATTTGAAG
>JALXAQ010000245.1 GCA_026991885.1 Thiotrichaceae bacterium | reverse complement strand
GTTAGAATCCGTTTATTCCGTCAAACGAAGTAACGGAGCGAAGCGGAGTAATCCGTTGTACTATTTACTTCAAAAAACTTCAAAACACCGCACCGTCCACACCCACAAATTCAGCGTCTCCAAAACCAATTCATTTTCCGGAGACAAAATCCCATAAAGGCAATATTGCCCCGTGGGCAAACTTTCCGGCAATGTGAGATCAAAAAGCGTCACTGGCGTATGAAAAGTCCTTTCACCAACCCATTTTTTAGGCTCATTAACGCCCGCCAATTGATTCGTCTTTCTCAGGGCAAAAAAGTTACCATCCGGCAACAAAACCGCCGCATATAAATCATATCCCGAAGCTAATTCCTCAATCAGTTGCGCCTGAAAAGGCTCGCCCCTTTGATAGCGATCTTTTGTCACTTGGAGCTTGACTGAAGAAGTCAGGTGAGCTAAGCCATTTGTCCCAATCCACAGCCCGCCGCTCCTCGAATCAAGAGACAGGGCAAAAATAATGTTGGATGGCAACCCTGAGTTTTCGGTGTTATAAACGGTCCATTCTCCACTGCGGTAGGTGAGGCCATTTTCTGTCCCAATCCATAAGCCGCCGTTAGAATCGCCATACAGGACATAAATATCGTTGGATGGCAACCCAGAATTATCGGTGTTATAAACCGTCCATTCTCCAGCGATACTGCGGTAGGCTAGGCCCTTATTTGTCCCAATCCACAGCCCGCCGTTAGAATCGCCATAGAGGGCAAAAATAATGTTGGATGGCAACCCGGCGTTATCGGTGTTATAAACCGTCCAATCACCACTGACACTGCGGTAGGCTAGGCCACCATTTGAGGGTATTGGTGCAGCATCCGCCATTTCGAGGAGATATTCCCAAGTTCCAATCCACAGCCCGCCGCTCGAATCAACAGACAGGGCTTTAACACTGTTGGATCGCAACCCTAGCTGATTGAGGTTATAAACCGTCCATTCTCCACTGACACTGCGGTAGGTGAGGCCATTTTTTGTCCCAATCCATAGCCCGCCGTTAGAATCGCCATACAGGGCATCAATACTGTTGGATGGCAACTCAGAGTTATCGGTGTTATAAACCGTCCATTCACCACCGATACTGCGGTAGGCGAGGCCATTTTCTGTCCCAATCCACAGCCCGCCGCTCAATTCGCCATACAGGCTATTAATATCGTTGGATGGCAACTCAGAGTTATCGGTGTTATAAACCGTCCATTCACCACCGACATTGCGGTAGGCTAGGCCACTAAAAGAAGTCGCAATCCACAGCCCGCCGCTGGAATCGCCATACAGGGCATCAATAAGGTTAGATGGCAACCCAGCGGTGTTATAAACCGTCCATTCACCACCGATACTGCGGTAGGCTAGGCCATCAAAAGAAGTCCCAATCCACAGCCCGCCGCTGGAATCAACAGACAGGGTATCAATACTGTTGGATGATAACCCTGCGTTATCGGTGTTATAAACCGTCCATTCACCACCGACATTGCGGTAGGCTAGGCCACCACCCCAAGTCCCAATCCACAGTCCGCCGCTGGAATCAATAGACAGAGCAGAAATGGAGTTGGATGGCAACCCTGCGTTATCGGTGTTATAAACCGTCCAATCGCCACCAACACTACGGTAGGCGAGGCCATTCTCTGTCCCAATCCACAGCCCGCTGCTGGAATCGCCATACAGGGCATCAATTTTGTTGGATGGTAACTCAGAGTTATCGGTGTTATAAACCGTCCATTCTCCACTGACACTACGGTAGGCTAGGCCATCTGAGGGTGGTCCGAACAATCTATATCTCCCAGCCGCAATCCACAGCCCGCCGCTGGAATCGCCATACAGGGCACGAATAGTGTTGTCTGGCAATACGGCGTTTTCGGTGTTATAAACTGTCCATTCACCACCAACACTGCGGTAGGCTAGGCCATTATTTGTCCCAATCCACAGCCCGCCGCTCGAATCAATAGACAGGGCATAAATAGTGTTGGATGGCAACTCTGCGTTCTCAGTGTTATAAACCGTCCATTCACCAGCGACACTGCGGTAGGCGAGGCCATTTTCTGTCCCAATCCACAGCCCGCCGCTCGATTCGCCATACAGGGCATAAATAGAGTTGGATGGCAAGCCATCTAAATTTGTAAACACGCGCACAAGCTCACCCGTCGCGCTGTCCCGTTGCTCTAAACCACCCAACGTGCCTACCCAAAGCGTTTTTTCATCTTCTGATACAAGAATCGCCCGAACATGACTTCGCTCTGTAAAGACTTCCCAGTTAGCATTTTCTTGAGAAGGTGTTCTCGTGTCTTTTGGCAAAGCATAAACACTGGATATCAGTAAACAAAATAATAGTATCGCTAAGCTTTTTTCAAAAAATATTTTAATTTTCATGGTTTTATACCTAATCAAGTACAACGGATTAACGGAATAAACGGATTTTTTTAACATGATCCTAACTATTAAAAGACGGACAAATTTCCAAAATTGGCCATTTTTTTTCGGGGGGATGATAGGAGTCCAAACTTTAGTTTGGGCGTCCAAATCGGTGGGGTTTATATACCTCAATGGCATTAAGTTAAGAGGGCAACCATAAAGGATTGCCTTCCTCGGCAAAAGTTTTCGCTGCGCGAAAACTTTTGCCGAGGAAACAAACCGTGATTTCTCGTAGGGGCAATCCCTTGTGGTTGCCCTTAACTTAATGGCATTGTTATATACCTGCCATAAAAGCCTCAATCTCTGCCACCGTTCTAGGCAAAGCACTCGTCAGCAGATCATAGCCGCTTTCTGTTATCAGCACATTATCTTCTATGCGAATCGCAATATTCCACCATTCTTCTGCTATATCTTCACTGGCAGAAATATAGATGCCGGGTTCAACTGTCATCACGATCCCGGGTTCTAATTCTCGCCACAGTCCATCTATTTTATAATTGCTCGGCTCGTGTACGTCCATGCCTAACCAATGACCAATACGGGACACAAAAAAGCGTTTGTAGGCTTCTTCTTCTAATAAAGTTTCATATTTGCCAACGAGTAATCCTAATTTGATCAATTCTTGAGTGACAACTTCGACTGCCGCTTCATTGGCGGCATTCCAGGGTTTGCCGGGACCAATTTGTTTGAAAGCTGCCTGTTGTGTTTTGAGTACCAATTCATAAATGGTTTTTTGGGCCGGTGTAAAATGCCCATTGATGGGAAAAGTGCGTGTTATATCAGACGCATAGTAATCAAATTCTGCCCCAATATCAATCAGTACTAAATCACCATCCTTAAGTACACTGCTATTTTTGGTGTAGTGAAAAGTGCAAGCATTTTCACCACTCGCCACAATGGGGGGAAAGGCGGGAGAGCGACTGCCATGACGCATGAATTCATGTTTTATCTCCGCCTCTAGTTCATATTCATATAAGCCTGGACGACAAAATCGCATGGCACGTTTATGGGCGCGAATGGTAATGTCGTTTGCAGTACGCATCGCTTCTAGTTCCGCATCGCTTTTAAATAAGCGCATTTCATACAAAATCTGATCCAAAGCAACCATTTCAGTCGGGGCAACTATACCGGAACGGGCGCGTCTGCGAAGTTGATTCATCCACCCCATGATTTGGTCATCAAAATCTGGATAGTAGCCCATTGGATAGTACAAACTCTTGCAACTTTCCATTAAGCCGGGCACAATGTCATCAATATCCGTGATGGGAAATGCATCGTCAGCACCGTATATTTCACAAGCACCTTCTAAACCAGCGCGTTTGCCATGCCAATTTTCTTCATAGGGATCATTTTCGCGGCAAAAGATGATGTATTGTCCTTGTTCGCGTTCTGGTATGAACACCGCAAGGGCATCAGGTTCAGGAAAAGCGGTTAGATAATAAAAATTGCTATCCTGGCGGTAGGGATAATGTACATCATGGCTGCGGATTTGCATCGGGGCGGCTGATAAAATCGCAATGCTGCCTTTACCCATTATATCCATTAATTCTTCTCGGCGAAATTTAAATTCTGTCTTGTCCATATTCTTGTAAAGTGACTTCCTCGTATAAATTTATCATGCCAATTCTTATATATTCAAAGAGTTGCATGTAATTTTCTTCGTTGTCATCGGTTTCATCAGGAGGTGCAATGCGTGAGATTGAAACCAGATCATCTATAAATTCTCTGCTATTCTTGGGCAAATTTTCTATTTCAACGCCTGTGAGTGCTAAACCAAACAAAACGCTTTCACACCACCCACCTAATGCTTGAATGCGCTCAGCTAGGGGAATATCATCACCAGGCAATAATGGTTTGAATTCACATTGAGGAGAATTTAATTGAGCTTGGGTGTAGTTTTTTAAGAGTGATAATTGTTGCTCACATTCTGTGGCTAAACCATCTTCAACAGCCGTTTGACCTAAAACGTGTTTTAACCATTCTTCATTTTCAAACTGTCTCAAGCTACATAATAAGCCACATAAAATGCCGTGTGTTTCAGCAGCATCCATGATGGCACCGACAAGTTGTAAAGATTTATTTAAGGGTTGATAAATTTCTTCCATGTTATTGTCTTTTTGTAATCTAAAAATCCTATTTCTTTAAGAAATAGGATTTTTTTTTGATAGTACCTTAAGACTTGCCACGCCGAATACGAATCACATTTTTCATTCGTCGCAGATGTCGCATAATATGCGCTAAATGATGGCGACTTTGCACATAAATACAAAGTTTAATTGTACTATAACCCAAATCAATCGTTTCATTAGAAACCTGTTCAATATTGGTCTCCATCTTAGCCAGTGCCGTTGCTACGATGGCTAAAACGCCCCGTTGATTGCGTACATCAACACAAATGTCAACTAAAAATTCGCTTTCAATCCCAGTTTTCCATTCTACCGCTAGCAAATTGTCAGTTTGATGACGAGCAAGCTGTTTACAAGTGCTCTGATGAATGATAAGACCTCGACCAGCACTGACAAAACCGACAATATCATCACCTGGTATAGGCCGACAACACGGTGAAAAATTGACTAATATACCCTCGGTTCCTTTTATAATCAAAGGTATATTATCAACTGGACGCACTTTCATTGATGAATCTGATGTGGGATCAAATGGACGGGCTACAATCCATGGCATACGGTTGCCAAGTCCAATATCATGCAACAATACCTCTAGCTTATCGACTTTAAAAGTGGTCAGCAAACAAGTGCGTTCTTCTTCGTTGAGTTTGTCCACAGATAAGCTATATTTGGCCAATTCTTGGTCCAATAGGCGTTTACCTAAAATAACAGCCTCATCGTCTTGGAGATTTTTAAAAAAGTGCCGAATGTGATTACGGGCACGGACAGTCACCGCAAAATTTAACCAACTCAACTGAGGACGTGCCCATGGCTTTGTTAACACTTCAACCGTTTGTCCACTGACTAATGAAGTTGAAAGGGGTACCTGTAAATTATCAATTTTCACCCCAATACAGTGGTTACCGACTTCACTGTGTATTGCATAAGCGAAATCAATGGCTGTGGCTTTTTTAGGAAATTGCATGATTTTTCCCTGCGGTGTGAAAACATACACCTCATCTGGGAACAAATCGGTTTTGACATGGTTTAAAAAATCCAGTAAATCGCCAGTATTTTGTTGTATATCCAGCAAATCATGTAACCATTTGCGTGTACGCGGACGGGCAAGATAATTTGTTGCTTCATGGGGGCAATCTGCGTCTTCCAACTCGGACTGATATAATTGATAGGCTGTAATACCATTTTCTGCTAATTGGTGCATGGAATGGGTACGAATTTGAATATCAATCAATAGTCCATGATTGGTAAATAAGCGCGTATGTAGAGATTGATAACCATTGTCTTTAGGAACAGCGATATAATCTTGAAAGCATTCACAATTCGGATTATAGAGACTGTGTATCAGTCCAAGTACGCGATAACAGTCATCAACGTTTTTGGTCAGAATTTGAAAACCACATAAGTTCATGAGTTGAGAAAAAGTCGTTTTTGTTAACGTTGAATCTTTTTTCTCACGCATTTGCTTATAGGTAATATAACAATGCTTTTGCCGCTTAATGACTTTGGCATCAATCTGACAATGAATAAAGCTTTGTTCAATGTTGGTTTTAATGCTGTGAAAAATATCAGCACGTTTTTTATAGACTTTTTTTATCTTGTCCTTTAGCACTCGGTAGCGAAATGGATAGAGTATTGCAAAGCTCAGTTCTTGCAGTTCGATACAAATAGCATTCATGCCTAAGCGCTTAGCAAGCGGCGCATAGATTTCCAAAGTTTCACAGGCAATACGTCGCCGTGATGCCGCTTTCATGGCGCCTAAGGTCCGCATATTGTGGAGGCGATCTGCGAGTTTAAGGATAATCACACGAATATCGCGGCTCATAGCCAATAGCATTTTGCGAAAACTGGCCGCCTGCGCTTGTTCACGGCTTTTAAAGCCTATGGAGGAAATTTTGCTCACACCATCAACTAATTCGGCAACCTTTTCGCCAAACTCACTGATCAGTTGTTCTTTAGTGATCTTTGTATCTTCAATCACATCATGTAAAAGAGCCGCGCACAGTGTTTGAGTATCCAGGCGCATTTGACCTAAAATATAGGCCGCCGCTAGGGGGTGAAAAATATAAGGTTCACCCGTTTTTCGCGTTTGACCGTCGTGGGCTTCGGCACTGAATAAGTAGGCATGATAAACTTCTTTGACTTGTTGCGGCTCAAGATAGGTATCAAGCAAATCACACAAGTCACTTGAGCGAGGAGAGTCTGGTCGCGGAACGGGCATAGTCGTTTTTAAGTGGGTTAGCGGTTGGAAAATTGGGCTTGCGTGATTTTGCCTGCGGCTATTTCTCGCAATGCCAGTACGGTTGGTTTGTCATTATCAGCAGGCACTAAAGGTACCGCGCCATTTGCTAGCTGACGGGCACGTTTACTGGCAAGTAACACCAGATTAAAACGGTTATCAGCATGTTCTAAACAATCTTCTACAGTTACACGCGCCATTTTTTTGTCCCTTATTAGTTATCATAAAAACGCACAAATCAAAAATTGTGCTCGAAAAAAAAAAGTTGCATATTGCGTTAATTTATATTATAGACAGTTTTCTCAAATTTTACACAGGTACTTATCTATGCCCTTTGATGTCATTAACACAAATAATGCCCCACAAGCGATAGGAACATATTCACAAGCTGTCAAAGTCAATAACACCGTCTATCTATCTGGACAAATTCCTTTAGTACCAGATACGATGACTTTGCATTCTGGCGATATGGCAGCACAAATTCATCAAGTTTTTACCAATTTGCGAGCCGTCGCCCAAGCCGCCGGGGGAGATTTAAGCGATATTGTCAAGTTAAATATCTTTTTGACTGACTTGAGCCATTTTGCATTAGTTAATGAAATTATGGCAAAATACTGGAATCCTCCTTTCCCAGCACGGGCTGCCGTCGGGGTTGCGGCACTCCCTAAAGGCGCGGCGGTGGAAATGGATGCGATTTTAGTGTTGCCTTAATAATTTATTTTTAATGAGCAGATGACGACAGCTATAACTACTTTACACGGCATAGGTACACAGGTGGCAGAACAATTGGCACGTCTCGGCATAGAGTCCGTCGAAGACATGCTATTCCACCTGCCCTTGCGCTATGAAGACCGTACACAGATCAAGCCTTTAGGCCAATTAAGCGTCGGAGAAACCGTACTGATTGAAGGTACTATCCAAGCGGCTGATGTGAGAATCGGTCGAAGACGCTCCCTTATTTGTACGCTCGATGACGATACAGGCAGCATCATGTTGCGATTTTTTCACTTTTATCCGTCGCAACAAGAAAAATTAAGGCGAGGTACTCAGCTACGCTGCTTTGGTGAAGTGCGTCAAGGCTATCAATCTTTAGAAATGGTGCATCCGCAATATGAACATATTGACTCTTTTCATTCAACGGCTTTATTAGAAGAACACCTGACGCCGATCTATCCGAGTAATAGCAATTTAAACCAATCCGTTTTTTATGGCCTCATTAAGCAAATTTTTGAAACACAAGAAATTATTGATTATATTCCGGCTAACATACGGAAAAAATTCGACTTATTGCCTTTGAAAAAAGCTTTAATTTTGTTGCACCAACCACCGCCCAATGTCACTTTCAAAAGTTTGCGAACCGGTGAACATCCTGCTCAACAGCGATTGGCTTTTGAAGAATTGTTGGCACATCATCTCAGTTTATATAGCCTACGTGCCCATGCCCGCCGTCGGAAAGCTCCCAGTTTAGATAATAAAGGTGAATTAATCCAAGCTTTGTTGGCACAATTACCATTTAAACTCACCGCTGCCCAAGAACGGGTTGGTGCTGAGATTGCTGCCGATTTACGTGCCACATATCCCATGCAGCGTCTTTTGCAAGGGGATGTTGGCTCTGGTAAAACCATCGTTGCCGCCATTTCTGCCTTGCAAGCCATAGAGTCTGGCTATCAAGTCGCTGTCATGGCACCCACTGAGTTACTCTCTGAGCAGCATAAGCGGACTTTTACACAGTGGTTGGCACCATTGGAAATTGAATTGACTTGGTTGACGGGTAGTTTAACTAAGAAAAAACGTGGAGAAGTTTTGGAAAAAATAGCATCCGGTGCCGCTTCATTAGTGATAGGCACTCATGCTTTGTTTCAAAAAGAGGTCGAATTTGCCAATTTGGGTTTAGTGATTGTCGATGAGCAGCACCGTTTTGGCGTACATCAACGTTTAGCTTTGCGTAATAAAGGGAGCCAAAAAGGGCTTTATCCACATCAAATCATTATGACGGCGACACCAATCCCGCGCACTTTGGCGATGACGGCTTATGCGGATTTAGACACTTCTATTATTGATGAATTGCCACCTGGACGTTCTCCCGTGAATACGGTGATTATCCCCAATACGCGCCGTGATGAAGTCATTGCTCGAATTCAATCGGTGTGTGAAAAGGAGGGACGTCAAGCCTATTGGGTTTGTACTTTAATAGAGGAGTCGGAAGTGTTGCAATTTCAGGCGGCTGAAGAAACGGCGGAGCAGTTGCGAAAAGCTTTACCAAATTTGCGTATTGGGCTTGTTCATGGACGTATTAAGGCGAAAGAAAAAGAACAGGTGATGCTCGATTTCAAAGCTAAGCAATTAGATTTATTGGTCGCTACTACGGTGATTGAAGTTGGCGTTGATGTGCCTAATGCCAGTTTGATGATTATTGAAAATCCCGAGCGTTTAGGCTTAGCCCAACTCCATCAATTACGGGGGCGTGTTGGTAGAGGTCGCTTACAAAGTCATTGTGTCTTACTCTATCAATTGCCTTTATCAGAAATTGCGGCGACACGCTTGTCCACTATACGTGATACGCACGATGGTTTTGCGATTGCACAACGCGATTTAGACATACGCGGACCAGGAGAAGTGTTGGGAACGCGCCAAAAGGGGGCGATGAGTTTACGGGTTGCTGACTTACAACGGGATAAGGCTTTGTTAGAGAAAGTTGTGAAAGTGGGCAAGATATTGTTTAAGAAATATCCTGAACAGTGTCAGTTTTTAATACAGCGCTGGCTCAAGGAAGGCTTACATTATGGAGAAGTCTGATGCCACCTGTGCCATTGTTGTGACTTATCAACCTGATTTTGGCATATTAGAACAATTGCTGACGGCTTTACAGGCACAACTTGAGACGGTGGTGATTGTTGATAATACTGAATCAGACATTGTCAAAATTTGGTTTGAACAAAGGTGGCAACAAGCTTCATTTGCTTCATTTTTTTTTCTGCATTCTGATAGCAACGAAGGCGTTGCAGCAGCCCATAATAGGGGCATTTGTTGGGCTAAAGCGCGTGATTTTGAATATGTGGTTTTGTTTGATCAGGACAGTTTGCCAGCTCAAGATATGATCTTTTCATTGTTGGCAGCCCATAGAGAGTTGGAAACGAGGGGCGTACCTGTCTCTTTAGTTGGCCCAAAATATGTGGATAATCGCATTAATCAAGCGGCTTCGTTTATCAAATTTAAAAACTGTTGGATGCGGCGAATTAATTGTTCTAGGGAGATAGAATCTCATCAGGTGGAATATTTGATTACTTCTGGCTCTTTAATTAAAGTCAGCGTGTTCGAGACTGTGGGATTGTTTGATGCGTCGCTTTTTATTGATTATGTTGATGTGGAATGGGGTTTGCGTGCTAATAGTTGTGGATTGAAATCGTTTGGGGTGTGTAACGCGGTGCTGATGCATGCGATGGGTGATAAGATGGTTAAACATCCATTACGAAAAGCGTCTTTGCCCTTGCATAGTCCATTGCGTAATTATTATATGTTTCGTAATGCGATTTTGTTGTATCGAAAATCATTTATTCCTTGGTGTTGGAAAATGACTGATGGTTGGCGCTTATTTCTCCGTTTTATTTTTTATGCGGTGTATTCCGCTCCTCGCTGGCATCGTATTCGGATGATGGGGCGAGGGGTGTGGCATGGACTACGGGGGGAGACGGGGCAATACCATTAGATTAGTTAGAGGGTTCTCGGTTTTTCTTGCAGGACGCGGAGCGTCCAGGCAGGCATTCCCACGCAGAGCGTGGGAACGA
>JALXAQ010000244.1 GCA_026991885.1 Thiotrichaceae bacterium | reverse complement strand
GGTTGAAAAGAAAACCTGCCAGGTCAAAGTCACAACACTGCTACGGCTTTTGATGGGTTTGACCTGGCAGGTTTGGGTTTAACCTGCCAGGTCTGGTTTTGACTTTTTATTCACGGACAAATCTAATAATCCCGTAGAGACAAATAGCTATTTCTGAATGGTATGGGGATTGCATTTTAATTTTACCTTGCAAGATTGTGCATAAAGCGCGATCATTACTTTTTTTTTGTTTATCAATATGACTACCCAAATACTACTAGAAGAAATCCAAACGCACATTCAACCGTGCGACTTGCCTGAACCGGCATTACATAAACCAGCTAAAATGAATCCACCATTACTAGAACAGATCGACACACCTGCCCAACTACGTCAATTGTCAGAACAACAATTGCCCCATTTAGCCATAGAATTACGTCAATTTTTAATCGACACTTTAAGCCGCACAGGCGGGCATTTTGCCTCAAATTTAGGAGTGATTGAACTTACCATCGCCCTCCATTACGTTTTCAACACCCCTGATGATCGCCTTGTTTGGGATGTCGGACATCAAAGTTATCCCCATAAAATCCTCACAGGACGGCGTTCTGCCATGTCCACTCTACGCCAATCTGATGGAATTACTGGATTTCCTAAGCGCGACGAAAGTATTTATGACACCTTTGGAGTGGGACATTCAAGCACCTCGATCAGTGCAGCCTTGGGCATGGCGATTGCCAATCGCCAATTGGGTTTAGATCGTAAAGTTGTGGCAATTATTGGTGATGGTGCTATGACAGCAGGCATGGCATTTGAGGCACTCAATCATGGCGGCGATTTGGATGCCAATTTATTAGTTATTTTAAATGACAATAAAATGTCGATTTCGCCAAATGTCGGTGGTTTGTCTAATTATTTAACAAAAGTGTTGTCGAGTCCGTTTTATACCTCAATGCGCGAAGGCAGTAAACAACTCTTGCAACGTATGCCAACTATGCGAGAATTGGCAAAACGTACCGAAGAACACATGAAAGGCATGGTGATACCGGGGACACTGTTTGAGGAATTTGGCTTTAATTATATTGGCCCTGTTGATGGACATGACTTACCTACCTTATTGAAAACATTAAAGAATGTTAAATCTTTAGCCGGTCCACAATTTTTACACATTATCACCCAAAAAGGAAAAGGTTTTCCAAGTGCAGAAGACGAACCCTGCATTTATCATGGAGTCACCCCCTTTAATCCAAAAACCGGCGAAATGGTGGCCAAATCTGCCAAAGCACCAAATTATACACAAATTTTTAGTGACTGGCTCTGTGACATGGCAGCAGAAGATGAACGATTAATTGGCATTACACCGGCGATGCGTGAAGGCTCAGGGTTGGTCAAATTTTCAGAACAGTATCCAGATCGTTATTTTGATGTTGGGATTGCCGAACAACATAGCGTCACTTTAGCGGCGGGATTGGCTTGTGAAGGATTAAAACCTGTGGTTGCGATTTATTCCACCTTTTTACAACGCGCCTATGATCAACTGATACATGACGTAGCCTTGCAAAATTTATCCGTCTTATTTGCCATTGATCGTGGCGGATTAGTGGGGGCAGATGGCCCTACACATGCTGGTAGCTTTGATCTTGCTTATTTGCGCTGCATCCCCAACATGGTCATCATGGCACCCGCTGATGAAAACGAGTGTCGGCAAATGCTAACGACTGGTTTTCAGTACAATGGACCCTGTGCAGTGCGTTATCCACGCGGTGCTGGAGTAGGTAAAAGCGTTGAACAAAAATTGACGACATTGCCTATAGGCAAAGCCCAATTACGTCGCAAAGGAGAAAAAGTCGCCCTTCTCGTTTTTGGAACACTCTTAACAGTCGCCTTGGAAGCTGCTGAACAATTAAATGCGACAGTCATCAATATGCGTTTTGTCAAACCTTTAGATATTGAAATGCTCAAGCAAATGGCACAACAACATGAACTTTTGGTGACGCTGGAAGAAAATGTCATCATGGGTGGAGCGGGCAGTGCAGTGAATGAATATTTACAACCACAAGCGCAGCCCGTTTTAAATTTAGGTTTACCAGATCGCTTTGTTGAACACGGTGATACCGCTACGCTGTTGGCAAAATGTGGTTTAGATGCTCAGGGAATTGTACAGGCCATCAATAAACATTTGAACAAGTTATAGTTGTCCAGAAAAGTTTTGTCCTAAAGAGGTTTTTCGTTGTTTCGGGAATGGAGCGCAGCGGATTTCCCGAAACCACTTTCAGAGGATTTTTACCATGAATCAACCCGTTACTCAAATGCCCGATGTTCAAAATAGTGTAGACACGCGCCGTCTTGCTATTGATAAAGTTGGCATCAAAGACATTAAATATCCTGTGCGTGTCAAAGATCGCTCTGGACGTGAACAACATACAATCGCTAATTTCAATATGTACGTGAACTTGCCACATGATTTCAAGGGCACACACATGTCGCGGTTTGTAGAAATCCTCAACGAGCATGAATATGAAATTACGGTAGAATCGTTTAAAAACATGCTTGTGGAAATGAACAAGCGTTTAGAAGCCGAGTCTGGACATATTGAAATGATTTTCAACTATTTTGTCCGAAAAACGGCACCTATTTCTGGCGTAAAAAGTTTACTTGATTATGAAGTGACATTTATCGGAGAAATCACCGGAGAAACACCATCAATAACGGTCAAAGTCGTTGTTCCCGCCACCAGTTTGTGTCCTTGCTCTAAAAAAATTTCAGACTATGGCGCACACAACCAACGTTCCCATGTGACAATAACCGCTAAAACGAATGGCTTTTTGTGGATAGAAGACCTCATTGATTTAGTTGAAAAAGAGGCATCGTGTGAATTGTATGGTTTACTCAAACGCCCAGATGAGAAATATGTCACTGAACACGCCTATAATAACCCTAAATTTGTTGAAGATATAGTGCGCGATATTGCCGCAAAATTGAATCAAGATGATCGGATTGGCGGTTACATCGTTGAATCGGAAAATTTTGAATCCATTCATAATCACTCGGCTTATGCAATGATTGAAAATGACAAACAGTTGAAATAGGAGTCGGCCAGATTTATCTTGGACTTCTCGATCCCACGCTGATACACAAGTCCATTTACGATATTTTGTAGGGTGCGTCCTACGCACCCTGACGCGAAAAAGGTGCGTAGGACGCACCCTACAAATATCATTTTATTTCAAGTACTTAAAT
>JALXAQ010000243.1 GCA_026991885.1 Thiotrichaceae bacterium | reverse complement strand
TCAGCGGTAGGTCCTCGTTTGTTCGAAAGGATTTTTGTTAACGTTTTCGGAAGTTGTAATTTGTCGGCAAATTTGCCAAAATGAACTAGTCCGGCGTTTCCAGTTAGATTTTTAGCGGTAAATTTGACCTGAAAGTTTTTCATCATTTAGGTGTTTATCTTAAGCTTGAGTGGGAATCGCATTATACCATTATTTCAGTTATATAACAAAGTTTATCATTTTTTTATTGCCATTTTTAGGTAAAAAACTTTAAAACGTTCCAATCTGCTGAACTCAAGGATATACCCCCAATGTGTGTCATCGTCGGTGCCAATGGCAGTGGTAAATCGACTTTATTTGATGTGTTTAATTTTATTAAAGATGCCATGAAGGACAATGTACAAAAGGCATTAAGCAAACGCGGTGGCTTTAAGGAGGTGGTGAGTCGGGGACATGCAAACGAACCGATTGAATTAAAAATTCAATTTCGTATGCCTGTTGCAAATGTGCAAAGATTGGTGACATACCAATTACAAATTACACTGAAAAATAATCGTCCCATCATTAAACGAGAAGTTTTGCGTTATAAACGTGGTGCTTATGGCTCTCCATACCATTTTCTGGATTTTCAGTATGGAAAAGGTTATGCCATTACTAATGAGGAAGATTTTAATAAACCAGACGAACAATTAGATCGTGAAGAACAAACTTTAGATTCTCCTAATATTCTTGCCATTAAAGGTTTAGGACAATTTAAGCGATTTAAAGCGGCAACTGCTTTTAGACAACTTATTGAAAGTTGGAATCTTTCTGATTTTAATATCAACCAAGCGCGGCAAATACAGGATGATGGCTATGCTGAGCATTTATCTCGTGAAGGTGAAAATTTATCTCTTGTCGCACAATTTATCTATGAAGAACACCGAGATATTTTTGAGAAAATCTTGAGCAAGCTCTCTGAGCGTGTGCCTGGCATCCACAACGTGAAAGCCAAAACGACTGAGGAAGGACGTGTACTGCTCAAATTTCAAGATAGTGCATTCAAAGATCCGTTTTTAGCCCGCTATGTTTCAGATGGCACTATTAAAATGTTTGCCTATCTGATTTTATTACATGATCCGTCGCCACACCCCTTATTGTGTGTCGAAGAACCCGAAAATCAATTGTATCCAGATTTGCTTTATGAACTCGCGGAAGAATTTCGGTTATATTCACTGCGTGGTGGACAAGTCATGGTTTCTTCACACTCGCCAGATTTTTTAAATGCCATAGAATTGGATGAAATATTTTGGTTGGTAAAAAAAGAGGGTTATACCACCATTCGACGAGCCAGAGAAGTTGAATTGGTTTCAAATCTAGTTAAAGGTGGAGATAAACCAGGATGGGTATGGAAAAAGGGTTTATTTGAAGGAGCAAATCCAAAATGAAATGGCTCGTTCCCACGCGGAGCGCACTCACTTAGACATAAGTATTTAAGCAATTGAAATAAAAAGATATTTGTAGGGTGCGTCCTACGCACCTTTTTCGAGTGCTTGCTGCGACGCTCTGCGTGTAAAAATTATCACAGCGGAATGGCGTGGCGAATCGCTCCGGTTATCTTGGCCCCAAATCAAGGCGCGTGGCAAAATAAGTTACCGTCTCGTTCGGAAACTAGGTGGATTACCAGCCAACGATGGAGATGGCGATATCATCGCCGAGACATCTATTACCAAGGCAGATGATATCAAGATTAAACCGGCGGTCCTCACCTTAAAACGGCTGAAGTTGAAGAAATCGACTACGAAGTCAGTAATGGTCAAGTCACCCTAAAAGTCTTATATTCTAAAGGTGTCAGCATTCTCGCCACGCCAGTAGCACCACCCGAACAGGTGAAAGATTTGAGCGCAAATCGTCACGAGCGTACCGTCTTCTTGACTTGGACACCCGGTAAGGCACAAGTCCAAATTCGCCAAGCACAATCTATACCCGACATCACACCTGGGCAAATAGTGTCCCTAAAAACGGCGGAACGTTTTGGCGTACCGCTTAACGAAATCTCTCAGCTCGTGTCCCAGCGCAATGGTCGCAATGCGAAAGATAAACTTAAAATATGATAAAATCACACGTATCGCAGATTATGTGATCTGTCACGAAAATTTGAGGAGCAGAAAATGCACAGCACCACATTAACTTTAGACAATGACATTGCGGTAAGGTTAAAACGGCTGAGTCTTATGCGTAACGATAGCTTCAAACACACTATTAATAAGGTATTACAGGCTGGTCTTAATGTCATCGAATCGAAGCCTATTCGTCAGGACAAGCCTTACCGAATTAAGCCAGTTCATCTGGGTGCCAAATTACCTAATTTGGATAATGTGGCAGAAATTATTGCTGCAACTGAGGGTGAATTGTATAAATGAGACAAACAAAAGATATTTTGGTAGACGTTAATCTGTTGCTTTACGCTACTGTGGCAGATTATCCCCAACACTTTGCGGCGCGTACTTGGCTGGAGGAACAATTTAATGGAAATGCTCAAGTTGGATTACCTTGGCTTAGTTTATTGGGATTTGTCCGCATCGTAACTAATCCACGTATTTTTGATAATCCATTAAACATATCAACAGCTTGGACAGAAGTTGAAGAATGGTTAGCATTACCCAGCGTTTGGATACCGCAACCTACTGAACAACATGCAAAAATCTGATGCACACTTAGCGGCTTTGTCAATTGAACATGAATTGCTACTTTGCAGCACAGACCGAGATTTTACCAAATTTCCAGATTTGAATTGGTATAATCCCTTGTCAACAAATTCACAGGAAAAATGATTGTCTGATTGGAGTCCACCTTCGGTTTGGTTGAGTTCCAAACCGACTTGTCACGAAATTTGTCCATACTGTTTTGAATATTTCCATATTAAAGACACACCTTTTCGATGCACCAGTCCGCCCAGCCGATGTGCGCCAGCACCTGATGCGATTTACCAATCAGCTTGGGCAGATTCACGCCCGCTGGGTAAAGTGTTAAATCCGACTGGCAAATTCAAAGAGGCGGACGCATAAGAAATACGTTCCGCCGCCACAAGCCAGTCGTCACACAAAGTTAGTTTAAGTTTTAGGGTTTGCTCATCGAAATGAGTTCAACCCTATCGCCGTTTTCCACATCTACTTCCAGTATAAACCCAATGTTTGGCGCATAATATTTGTGCTCTTCAACACCAGGAGCAAGCGGGCTGAAGTCACGAGTCTGCACACAATCACCTGTGCATGAAGCAGCGGAGACCGACTCGCTTGCTGTCAAACTGAGGATTTCAGCCATATCCTCGGCATCGCTTAAGGCGAATTCTTGGCGGTAAACCTGTCCCACCACAGGGTTAATCGGCATAATGATCCCAACTTTGGCACTATCGACACCACCCGTCCACGAGCCCTCGATATCTGTCAATTCGCCATCCTCGAAATTTTTAGCGATTTCTCCGAAATACCAAACATTACCCTGGGTATCCTGGGCATACCAATCTAACGTATCTTCAATGACTTCTCCCTCTTCTTCCACCACGTCATGGACTACGGCGCAGGTAACACCAAGAATGACTTTAGTGTCTTCCGTCACCGTAACAGTGATCGTTTGATCTCCACCTTTGTAGGTCCAGATCGTACCCGGCACCAGCGGAAAATAGGGATTGGGCGTGACGCTAGCACCGATTTTCGTGGGATCGACAAAATTCGACGGCTCCACAACTGGATTATAAATATCTTCTCCCAGTGCCTCGCAGACCTCAAGTCGTGCCTCGAATTGCTCTGCACACTCTTGAGTTACTTCATAAAGCTGTTCAGCGATTGCGACAAAACAAAGTAGATCGGTTGAATTCAGGCAATTACCAATCGCCACCCAACGATCATCTTCGGCCTCACTGAGGCAGGCAAACCGCGCAGATTCTGCGTTGAGTGTACAAAATTTCCGGCCCAAGTAGGCCACAAAAAGGTTTTCAACCTTCCCAGGTTTGGCATGGCAGGTAATGCCGTCTTCTTGCAAGGTACAAAAATCCTCAGCGAAGGACAAAGTGGGCACTAGGCTGATAACGCCAACCAATAAAGTCGCAGTGATGCTTTTAAATATAGAAACATTGTTTTTTAACATGGGGACATCCTCTCATTGTTAATCAGTCAACTCGCAAAGTCAGTCTCTAACATTTAGGAATAAAATACCAAATATTTTTTGAGATAATATTTAATACCAATCGCTCTATCTTGACCCTTTATTAATTAAAAATAAATGTCGTGTCTTAGTGAGCGGGCACTATAACATATTTTGGGAAATAAATACCAATAATTTAATAATTAAATGAGTGGAAATAAGATAAGCACTTTAATTCTATACAAATCAAAACTAATTTGGCATTTATTTCCCAAACATAAATAAAAAATGTGCTATAATAACAAGTCACTGTGGGTATCATCAGCAAATATGAGGTTATGAAAATGGACGAAGTAAGACAAGCTTTAAATTCTTCCGTCCTGAGACTGTTGCGTCCCTTAGTACGCATTTTGTTGCGAAATGGCATTCCCTTTGGTACGTTTATGGAACTCGCCAAATGGATTTATGTGGATGTGGCAGCAAAAGAATTTAGTATTGCCCACAAAAAACAGACAGATTCACGAATTTCGGTTATTACAGGATTGTCTCGTAAAGAGGTCAAAAATGTTAGGCAAATGACTGAGCCTAATGACGTGGGCGCCGTTGAACGCTATAACCGTGCTGCCCGTGTGATCAGTGGTTGGGTTAGGGATCGTACTTTTCAGGATGGCTGGGGCAAACCCGCCCTATTGCCGGCGGAGGGTGAAGGGGCCACTTTTAGTCAATTGGTCAAAAAATACAGTGGTGATGTACCTGCCCGTGCCATATTGGATGAATTGCTCAGAGTAAAAGCCGTTGAACGCTTGAAAGATGCTCGCCTCCGTTTATTGGAACGCGCCTATATACCTTGCACTGAGGAAAGCGATAAATTAAGTATTTTGGGAACGGATGTCGCACTTCTTATAGCGACTATTGATCATAATCTAGTTTGTGAAGTCCCAGAAGAGGCTTTTTTTCAACGTAAAGTCGCTTATGATAATTTGCCTGTTGAAGCAATACCAGAATTGCGAAAGTTGACGGAAGAACATGCACAGGCACTTTTAGAGTATTTGGATCGCTGGCTTGCGGAACAAGATCGCGATTTTAACCCGAAAGTGAGCGGCACTGGACGTAAACATGCAGGTGTCGGTATTTATTTCTTTGAAGAAGATATAGAGGAATTAAATGAGGCTTAAAATTATTATATGGCTACCCCTATTATTTATAATGGCTTGCGGTGGTGGTGGTGATACTAATGTCGCTGGAGGCGGTATCGGTGGCACTGGTATGAGCAGTGGACCGATCTCGGCTTTTGGCAGTATTTTCGTCAATGGTATCGAATTTGAAACTGACGATACGATTATTATCGTTAATGGACAAGAGACGACAGAAAGTGATCTGAAAATTGGCATGGTGGTGCAAGTTGAAGGCACAATTGATCCTAATAGTAATACTGGGAATGCCTCGCGCATCAGCTTTAACGAAAATGTCAAAGGTCCTATTCAGGAGATTGACGATGATACATTGATCGTACTGGGACAAACGGTGACAGTTGATCGACTGACAGTACTTGACAGTATTATAGAAGTCACTGAATTGAAGGTGGGCGATGTTGTGAATGTGAGTGGACTGGTGGATGCTGAAGGGACTATCCATGCGACACGCATTGTGCGAGAGAGCAGCATTGCTGAATTTGAAATCGTTGGACAAGTGGAGCAACTTGATCTTGCTAAACAAACCTTTGTGATTGGCTCACTCACTATCGACTATAGCCATGTTTTGATATTGGAAGTTTCTGGAGGAGTACTTAACAATGGGCTCATGGTTGAGGTTAAAGGTCAATTTGCAGGCGCATTCCCAGATGATGTTTTGATGGCAAGCAGTGTCCAAACCGAAGATGATTTCTTGAGTGGCGAAGTCGGCACGATAATTGACATAGCAGGATTTATCACTCGCTTTAATAACCGTTTTGATTTTGAAGTGGCACAATTATCTGTTACGACGACTGCACAAACTGTTTTCCTGTTTGGCAACGCCGACGATTTGGCATTGGATGTTAAAGTCGAAGTGGAGGGCAAATTGGATGCGAATGGTGTTTTAATACTTGAAGAAGTCATTTTCGCATCTAAACGCACGCCGTCTGGACGCCTTGAGATTGAAGCCGATGTGGAGAATATTAGCAATCAAAATATCACATTGTTAGGGCTCTCCATAGAAACAACGCATTCTACGCAATTTGTAGATAGACGGGATGATAAGGTGCCGTTTGGTTTGCAAGATTTAAGGATAGGTGATCGGGTTGAAATGAGAGTTTTTTTGGATTTGGCGACTGATACTTTGATTGCCGAAAATTTGGTACGTGAAGAAGAGAATGGTCAAGTTGCGTTAGAGGGACCAGTTGATAATGTCGATGCGAATGTTGGTACATTGACAATATTGGGCCTCACCGTGCAGACTGAGACGGAGACTGTTTTTGAAGATGAGAGATTAAGCCGTTCTATCACCGCTGAGCAATTTTTTGAGAGTGTTCAAAATTCTGAGCTTTTAGTAGAAGCGGAGGGGATTTTGATGGGAAATGTTATTTTGGCTAAGAGCCTGGAAATTTCTGAACTTTGAGCAATCTAAAAATCCTATTTCTTAAAGAAATAGGATTTTTTTTTAAACCGCCCTAATCTGACCAGTAGTAATTTTATGTATGACGTGTGCTATATAAACTTCATAAGGCATACCCTCATTCATGGCAACGGCTTTGAGACGATCTATATCGCTTTCTAACAAGCTGAGGGTAATTTTTTTCTGCTTAGATAGCCTTTCTGATGTTTTTTTAGCGGCACTTTTCAACATCGCCTCAATTTTGAGTTTTTCTTGTCCTTCTACGGGGTAATACGTTTCATTTTCAACCGCTTTAATAATCTCTATTTCTTCCGGTGTTTCAATCGTTCTCATGAGTTATCCTTCAAGTATTTTTTCGTCATTTTTCTACTGGGATATATAGTTTTCAAAAATAATTGTTTCTTATCATTAATAACAAATGGAACCACATAAGCATAACTGCTGATTTCCAGAATTAAACAATATTGATCTTGGTGATTTTTACTACGATTTTTAACGACATCAAATAACCGGTTTGATTGAATGCTTACCACAACATCTTCAAAACAAACATTTCTTTCTTCTTTTAAGAGCTGGTTTTTTTCATCATTCCAGTCAAATTCCATCATCTACCTCTTTTTTCTTAGGCACTTTTACCCGAAATTCTGGGTACCAGCAACTCGTAAAACCAATTTTTTTGGGTAATCCTGCCCTAATTAACTAAGGGCAACCATAAAGGATTGCCCCTACGTGAACCGTTATTTTTTGTTTCCTCGGCAAAAGTTTTCGCGCAGCGAAAACTTTTGCCGAGGAAGGCAATCCCTTGTGGTTGCCCTTAAGAACCCTCCTTGCGTCGGGACAGACTTAATGGCATTGACCCTACATATACTCGCGTTTAAAAATCCTATTTCTTTAAGAAATAGATTTTTTTTTTAAACTTAGGAGTCCAAGATTTATCTTGGACGGAAAGCTCTTATCCAATTTAAGGGCCGTTTGCGACCAAATTTTTTCTGTAAATCCTCTAAGGAGCCATAAGGACGATTATCAATGATTTTCTGTGCCGTTTTTGGACCAATGCCCGTTACGGAAGTCAAATCAGAATTTTTATCATTGATAAATTTCAAAAAATCAGTCACGTTTTGAGGCTCAATGACCCTTTCGTTTAGCTTTGACAACATCTGGTTTTGTTCAACCCATTGGGTGGCTTCTAGTTGTGGTGTGGCAATCAAAAATACCCATATTTTTCTCAACCCAGCAGATTTTGCCGCCTCATAAATAGGTAGTCCTGTTAGCAAATGATATTCATCTTCATTGTCTGTTAAACACGCAATGGGCAGAACTGAGTTAAAGCCCCTTTCTTTTAGGTTGTTGGTGACTTTATTAAGCACATTTGTTGGGGTACCAGAATTGACTTCAATCCCTTTTATCTGATTAAGAGATAAAGTGTAAGGTCTCGTTTCTACACTGACCATTTCTCTAGCCATTTTATACCCCCTTCTCACTCTCTAGCGAGTTGATTCGTTCCACTATTTCCTGTGTCAAATTTGCCATTTGTTTAGCTGCACCACCCGCTTGTGGTTTGTGTTCTGCAAGTAAAGAGAATGGTATTCGCTGATGTGAAGCTTCTCTCATATCCGTTGTGCGTTTCACACCTGAAAGAATGGGAATATTGTGAAAAGTTTTTTTCACAAGTTCCAAGATGGTTTTATTAATTTTGGTATTGTCTGTCATCATTGGCACAATACCCAAAATTGTTCCCCGTGTGTCCTCTGTTTCTTCCCGCACATCTCTTGTCTTTCTAATGGGATTTCTTATCCCATAAGCGGATAAGTATTCCATCTGAGATGGTATGACAATATACTGAGCAGCAAATATCCCATTCCATGTAATCCTGTTATAAGTTGGTGGGGTGTCAATGACACAATAATCATATTCACCCTTCAATTTTTGAAGTCCTTTGTTAAGCCGCCTTTCACCAGAGGCTTCTTTTTCTAGATCATGGGGTTGTGTCTTGTAACTACTGGGCAAAACATCTATCGATCCATCAGTCCCCTCCTTTAAGTGCTTGTTGAATTCGCTGGGATAAATGTATTTCCGGTAATCAAAGTCTTCTTCCATGCACTGTAGCAATAAATCCATCAGTTCGTCTCGTTTTCCTAAGGAGTCCAAAATCTGCTCGACTTCTTCTAAGCTAGAAGCTTTATCAATCTCGTCAGCTTTATTGACTCCCAACGACAGACTGGCATTCGCTTGATCATCTAAGTCAACAACCAAAACGCGATTGCCTTGTTTGGCTAATTCATAAGCCATATTAACGACTAAGGTGGTTTTGCCAACGCCTCCTTTTGAGGCATGAATTGCAATAGTACGCATTTTAACAGTCTCCAAAAATTTTATCAGAAAAGTGGCTATGGGTTCAATGTTGGTCGGATTTTCTATTTCAAACTTTGCTTTTGGTTTTGGTTGTCCGTATTCATAAATCTCAATTAAAAAAGGATCAATCAAAATACCAAACCTTATTTTTGAACGATAAAGGTACTTATCGTATAACTGAAAACGCGCATCATCATTAATACGCTGTTTGGCTGATTTGACTTCAATCAAGAAATTGACATACCTTGTATGATCTTCTATCAAAAAATCGACTCTTTTTTGGGTAAAGCCTGTCCCTTCAATCTTAGGCACTTTTACCCGAAATTCTGGGTACCAGCAACTCGTAAAACCAATTTTTTTGGGTAATCCTGCCCTAATTAACATCTCTTGGACTAAGTGTATAGAGACGTATGCTTCATTGTCCCACTCTGAAGATAAAGACATATTTTGTCACCTATTTGTAGGGTCAATGCCATTAAGTTAAGCTTTTTTTTGTAGGGTGGGTAGAGCGGAGCGAAACCCACCAACTCGTTGAAACGAAGTAACGAAGTAAATTTATAACTTTGAGCAGTGCTTAACGACAGGGATTATTTTTTAGCAGGGATAAGTCAAAATCCCACTTAGACTTATCCCTGTCGTTAATATTTTGACTTATCCCTGTCGTTAATATTTTGACTTATCCCTGCTAAAAAGAAATCCCTGTCGTTAATTTTTTAATCGGGCACCGTAACAAAGGCGATCTCATCCAGATTAAAGCTACTCTTACCGCTTAAATCAACCTTCTCTAGCGCGTAACAGTAGCTATTTCCAGATTCCACTTGATTGTCTAAATATGAATAACCCAAATCATCAGTTAGTGGCACTAGCTTGCTAATCCGTTTCACCTCACTATAATTTTCTGCATCAACGACACATTCCGTTTTGCCCGCCTTGAGTTGACCCCTCCAAACGAAAAAGCCCATCTGATCGAGATCAGGCACGCTTTCCCATCGCAAGTTCACGACTCGACTAACACTGGCAGTAAAAGTAGCATCATTAGGTGTGACTGATGTTCTATGTCTTGACTCGATAAAACAAGCCACTTCGACATTACTTGCATTATGCAAAGGGGTCAAAACCCGACGAGTTGATTCATAGTCTGGAGATGGAGGGAATTTGTCAGTATCCACTTGGATACGTCGAGCATCATTATTATGTAATGTAGCACCTCCCATGATGTTATTGGGCAGCTTGATTTCAAAGAAAAGATCAAGGTAGAACCTAGCCCAATTAGCATCTCCTAATTCCCTAACTAGACCCCGTGATTGCTGAGATAGTCCCTGATTTATGCCAGCACGATAAAGATAGCCGCCACCCGTGAATGAGCGGGAGACAATTTCGATCTTCATCTCATGCAGCTCATCTGTTTGAGGCGCCTCAGTCTTGAACTGGGTTTGACCATGAAGGATAACATGGTGCCTTGAGCCACCAGCTCCACAGGGCTGATCTTCTATTGTTACATCGAGCATGGTATCAACTGAATAGGTAGCGGCTGGGCAACTATCTATCCAATGGGAAGCTGGGCCACAATCAGCGGCCATCAGTGGATGACTGCCGAATAACATCATGGACATTGCCATCGTTGTTAAACGACATTTTGAGTTTGACATATTAAATATTCTCCTAGTCACATAAAAAAAATTGAAAGATAATTTTATCATGAAGAGTGCTTTGCCACCACAAATCATTTAGGAGAGATTACCACTTAACTTCCTTGATCCCAGCAAAACCTTCCGCCATCCAAGCTTGAGTCGGTGTCAACGCGATATGATTTTTCATATAGGGACAACTATCAAGATGTTTGAGTAGCTGCGGCTCCTTTTCGCTTTGCAATTGATAAATATTGCAGCCGGTTTCGTTGATAGGCACATCACTTGCGATTACGGCTCCATAATACCACCAACCTCCATAGTTTGATGCCACTAAAACCACATCCGACGAAACCGCACGTAAATTTTGATAACCACTCAAAGTCCAACGCCCTATTTCACTAAATCCTGCGATAGGATTCAACTTCACTAATTGCGTTGTCGCTTTTTCATCATTCTCCGCTTGCTCATCGACAGGCACGTATATATTACCCGTTTGACAAGTCACATACACAACTTCAGGTGCCCACATCACCTCAGCATAACCTTCGCAAGGAATTTCACGGCTATGGAGTAAACGCGCATTATCCGCCTCTAGTGCCAACAAATTCAAACGTAATTGTCCTTGAGCGGTGAATTCCTGCGTGATTAAATCACCTTTAGCCGTGAATGCCAGTGGACGACCGGGGATTGAGCGATTTGGTGCCTCTTTCGCACTCTCAAGCTCCCAACTACGCAACACCCATTGAAGTTGCGTCACATTCCGTTGCTCTCCCACATAAAACCAACCATCACGCACAAAAGCTTCCCCGCTGTACCATCCATAGTTAGGCATATCCACCGTCTCAAGAATTTGTGCCGCTTTTAAGACACCTGTTTGCACATCTAGCACTTGCACCGTTAGGGGATAATAGTCATAAAATACCGCTAAATTTTTATCCATTTCTAAGCCATTATAGCCGCTCTGCAAACGCCAACGCTCTACAGGCGTTTCTACATCCTCTTTTATATAACGGTATAAACGGAAATAGCCCTGTGAGCCCATCGCCGCAGCCCATAACATGTTATCTTGAAGTTTTAACCAACTCAGATTAGTGGCTAATTCTAAATCGCCTAAAATTTGCAGATCGCCAGTTCCCCACTGAATAGTCTGGAATATTTGATCACCTAAAGCCCCTAACACGTTTGGCGCAATGGATAAACTACGTTGGATTTGCACGGGAAGCTCGACAAGTCCAGCATCTTCAATTTTATCATTTTCCAACGACACGATTTGTAAATAATTGCCCGACGACTCTATTGGCAAAGCAGCAAAAGCATCTTCCCAATTTAACAGCAAAGCCCTTTCATCATACAATGCCAATGACCAACTATAATTGACTTCACCCGCCAAGGGCGTAAAGCGATTGATTAAACTCAGTTGAGTTGGCTCATCCACATTAAACAATGAGAGGCTAACACGCTGCACCCAAGGACTTTCCTCATTTTCTAAAGGTTGATCGTCTATACCAACAGCAAAGAGGCGGTTATCATGGAAAAACATTTTTTCTGACCAGCCCGGCACCTCCAATTCTCCCAATATTTTAGGTTGACTTGGCTCGCTCAGATCGATAACCCATAAAGGATCGGTACGTTCATAAGTCACCACAAAAGCGCGATTATCTACAAAACGGGTCGCAAATAAACTTTCACCCGGCGCAATCTTATCCACTTGTCCAATCAGCGGCATTTTTAACGAGCTTAAATCATAAATAGCCAAAGTGCTGCCATCTGTACGATCCGCAGGACCATACACAACGCGCAATTGTTGACCAAGCACACTCAAATGAAATTCAGACGGCACTTGTCCTGGCACCTTCAAAATGGGCAAAGCGACCAAAGGATCAGTTTGTGACAAATCAAAAACCTGAATTTGTGTAGTACGCCATTGATTTTCCTCTGGATTATGATTAGCAATCACCAAATAATTAGGAAAAATCGCTATTGTGGGAGAATAACCCGGCAACTGTGCCGTATCGACTTCCTCTAATTCTCCAGACTCGTTCAAGCGTAACACATTAATATCTATGACAGATTGTACAATCCCACAATCAACACAATCTAATATAACGACATCGGATCGATTTTGCGTCACACTGTAAATCAAATCACCACGCCGCCGCGATTCAATAAACCAGCCCGGTAAAGTTTTTTCTTGTACCGTGGACAGCGTGCCATCTTGATTTTGACGTAAAACGGTTAACCGCGTACCGTCTTCACCCCCATAATTGCTTTGCAATAACACATAAAAGTCACCCAACACATAAAGTTCACGGGGATAGCCAGATAAAGCGGACCATCCCACTAAACGCGGATTGGATAAATCAGCAATATTAATGACTTGAAATCGTTTCGCTTGTCCATTGGCAAAAAGCAATTTATCGCCGACTCGTTTGAAAATATCAGGTTTTTCTGTCTCTGTGGTGTCATCTATAGTCGCTTCAGGTAGAGCCGCCGATGCGGTAACATCCCCATAAAAACGATTACCATCGCCGTCACAAGACAAGAAAACGTCTTGCCCGGGAAAACGCTCACAACCCGCCGACAAACTTAATGGGAAAAATGACGAAGCTAGCCAAGATTCAGAGCGGGTGGGCTCCAGATCAGGCGAAGTAGCGATAAAAGCTAAAAAACAGCGATGGCTATCAGGGCAAGCTTGATTTTCAATCAACGGGATGCTGTATAAATCAAAAACGGGCAAATCTATTGCTGCATTGAATACAGGCTTTAAACCCGATTGCCAGTTCCACGCTGCATCGAATGTCAACGAAATAAAGTTCACAGGATCACTATCTAGATCAAACCAGACTAAATACACATCCACACCATCTCGTTGAATCTCATTACTAACCATCACTTGCGTGTCTGTGGTTTTAACTTGCCAAGCGAAAACCGGTAGACATAACAAACTTAAAAAAGTGCCCCATAACAGGGTTTGTATTAATCGCATAACTAAATACCTCCTAAAAAATGTCCAAGATAAATCTTGGACTCCTACAGTCAGTATAGCAGTTACAACATCGATGTGCTGGGTTGTCTTGCATAAAGCTTATCTTTTCCTCGTTCCCACGCTCTGCGTGGGAATGCCTGTTTGCACCGCTCTGCGGTGCGGGACGCAGAGCGTCCCTGAATGCATTCCCACGCAGAGCGTGGGAACGAGGAATTGAGTAGTTACAGTTTATCTTCAATAACACGCATCAAATGTCCCCCAATATCCAGCCCATACAATTTATCCAATTCACGGATACAAGTCGGACTCGTCACATTGATTTCTGTTAGATAATGACCGATCACATCTAAGCCAACAAATAACAAACCTTTTTCGCGTAACAGCGGACCCACTTGGGCACAAATCCACTTATCACGCTCACTCAAAGGCACACCTTCACCGCGTCCACCCGCCGCCAGATTGCCACGACTTTCCCCAACGGCTGGAATCCGGGCTAAAGCATACGGTATCGGCTCACCATCCACCAATAAAATGCGCTTATCCCCCTGTGCAATTTCGGGGATATAGCGTTGTGCCATGACAAAACGTTGCTCCTGTTCGGTGATCGTTTCGATAATCACCGACGTATTGACATCGCCTTGGACTAATTGAAAAATAGACTTGCCCCCCATGCCATCTAAGGGTTTAAGGATGATTTCGCCATGCTCCTGCAAAAAATCCCGCAAACAGGCGGCACGGCGCGTGACTCGCGTCGGGGCACAACAGTCTGGAAACCAAGCCGTGTACAGCTTTTCATTCGCATCACGGAGACTTTGGGGTTTATTGACGACTAAAGTGCCAGCGGCTTCTGCCTGTTCTAGTAGGTAAGTAGCGACAATATACTCTAGATCAAAGGGAGGATCTTTACGCATCAAGATGACAGACAAAGTGTCTAAAGGGGCGGTTTCTGAACTGCCCAGCGTAAACCAATGATTAGGATCATCATAAACTTGCAATTCACGCATAAAAGCATTCGCGTGCCCATCGCACAGCCATAAATCGTTTAATTCCATGTACCACAGCGTCCAGCCGCGTGCTTGTGCTGCGAGTAGCATGGCAAAACTGCTGTCTTTAGAAACTTTTATCTTGTCGATGGGATCCATTACGATCCCAAGATGTTTGGACATGGTATTGCCTATTTGGTTGAAGAAAAGACGTGCAAGGCGTACCCTGCACCAAAAAGTTATAATGGTAGGAGTCCAAGATTTATCTTGGACGTCTTTGACATGGCACTTACACCGACCACTTTTCCTTGACGATACAACTAGGCACAGCCTTTTTAAATTTATCTATTCCTGCCCGACTGAGTGGATTACCATAATAAATCAATTCCTGCAAACCGCTTAACGAGTACAGCGGCTCTAAATCAATGATTTGATTACCATCGCAATCCAACTCTTGCAATTCAGTCAAGTGACGCAAAGCATCTAAATCACTGATTTGATTACGCCAACAATACAATATCTGCAACTGAGTCAACGAACGCAACGGTTCTAAATTACTGATTTTATTATTACCACAATCCAATTGACGCAACTCGCTCAACTGGGCAAGCGGTTCTAAATCACTGATTTGATTTCCCCCACAAGCCAATTTCCGTAACTCTTTCAATTCGCCAATTGGTTCTAATCCAGTGATTTTATTACCCTCGCAATTCAAAGATTCCAACTGACTCAAGGCCCGCAGTGGCCCTAAATCGCTGATTTGATTTATACTACAACACAAAACTTGCAACTCAGTCAACGACTGCAACGGCTCTAAATGGCTCACCTCATTCCGACTGCAATACAAAATCTGTAACTGATTTAAATCGCGTAACGGTCCCAAATCGCTGATTTGATTTTCACTACAAATCAATTTCTGTAAATCTCTTAAGTGAGTCAGAGGTTTTAAATCGCTGATTTGATTATCACCACAAGCTAATTGACGCAATTCGATCAATTCACGTAAATAATATAAGTCTTTTATTTTATTCTCACTACAATCCAAATGCTGTAATTGTATTAACTCCCCTAGCGGATTTAAATCACTGATTTGATTATCACTGCAAATGAAAGTTTGCAACTGTGTCAACGAGCGCAATGGTTCTAAATCGCTGACTTGATTTTGCGTGCAAATCAATTCTTGCAAATATTTCAGCGGGCGCAACGGTTCTAAATCGCTGAGTTGATTCTCACTGCAATCCAAATACTGCAACTGACTTAACGAGCGCAGCGGTTCTAAATTTCTGATTTGATTCTCACTACAATCCAAATACTGCAACTGAGCCAACGAACTGATCGGCTCTAAATTGCTCACTTGATTTCCTCCGCAATACAAGTGCCGCAAATGTGTCAAAGAACACAGCGGTTTTAAATCGCTGATTTGATTATAACTGCAATCCAAATCCTGCAATATCAATAGGCGTAATGCTTCTAAATCGCTGACTTGATTTCCCCAGCAATACAAAACACGCAAGTGAGTCAACTGACATAGCGGCTCTAAATCGCTGACTTGATTAGAACTACAAACCAAGTTATGCAACTGAGATAAGGAGCGAAGTGGTTCCAAATCGCTGATTTGATTAGAAGTACAATCCAATATTTGCAAATGTGTCAACGACTCCAACGGTTTTAAATCGCTGATTTGATTATAACTACAAACCAAATTCTGCAACTGAGTCAACGGGCGCAGCGGTTCTAAATCGCTCAGTTTTTTGCAACTACAATCCAATTGCTGCAACTGAAATATTTTATCCAAATCACTGTCACTCGGTTCATCAATCGCAATAGCTTTCTTGAAAACTTTTTTCCACTTGTCATCCAATTGCGCCCACCACGCTCTTTTATTGAAAATGTTGACTCCTGAAAGCTGTGTAGATAAGTCTGTTAATCGACTGTTCAAAGTTGTTACATCAAGCCGTTTTTCAGGCAGACTATCGACACAATCACATAGCAATGCAAACAACTCAGGTGCCAAATGTTTTGGATGCAAAGTCCTTTCTCCCGTCAATAAACGATACAGCGTTTTGCCAAAGGAAAACACATCCGTTTTCGCGCTCGGCTGACCATAACACGTCAAACCTTGTTGCTCTGGTGGCGCATAATCCAAGCGATCAAATAGCATAGATTGCGCGAATAAACTCAAGTCAAAATGATTTGGCTGAGTGCTGATGGCTTGTCCTAAGGAAGGGGCGACTTTCGCTAAACCAAAATCTATTATTTTCACCGAAAGCTTGTTGCCTTGTTTCAACAACCAGATATTGGCGGGTTTTAAATTTAAATGTAAAATGCCATGCTGATGTGCGATTTGCAAGGCTTTGGCTATTTGCAAACCCACAGCGATACCCGTTTTCATCTCCAATTTACCAGATTGTTTTAACCAAGTTTCGCCATCTACCGCCCCTTCAATGTATTCAGTGACAAAAAAGGCACGCTTTTGCCTTGCCAGATCATAAAAACCATAGTCCAAGGGCTGCGGCACATATTCTCCTGCAATCTCCGCTATCAGCCAGGGTGTTTGAAAAACTTTATCGAGTAAGCCCTTATGGGTTTTCCAAAAACATTTGACGACGACTTTTTGATTTTTCTTTAAACGCTGTTCACAGAGAAAAATACAGCCCATGCCATCGGCACCCAATAAGCGTTCAATGGGATATTTATGCACATCATGCAAAGCATAGCGTTGTGGATTGAGCAAAATCGCTTCCATTAAATGAGACAAAGCTTTGTCATACGCTTGCTGCCGTATATGCACCTGAAAACGATTAAAGGCAATCAAGCCGCGTTCCACATCATTTCGTGCATTTTGATACGCCTGTATCAACAAAAATTCCGCTTTTTCTAAATAACCCGCCGAAGACACCACACTCGCGAGTCCAATGGCAAGTCGACTGAATTGTGGAGAAGAAGAGGGCATCTGTTTCCATAATTCGAGTACTTCCTTTATTAACTTAAGGTTGCTCCTGTTATGTTGAATAAACTCATCCTGTCGTTTGATTTTAAGCGATAAATCCGACTGTTTCAACAAATGCTTAAGAATAGTTAAAATGGCCTCTGCAACGCTCTTGGTTTGCTTGTTCTTGCTATGGAAATTCTTCAAATTCCCTTGAATTTGCTCTATTGCCGACAACACGGGCTCAATGTGAATATTCAACAACGCTGCCCAACTGGCAAAACGTCGGCTAAATTCAAGAAAATGGCTATAATGCGTTTGTATGACAGACTCAATCTGTTGCAAACTATCTAATTTTTCTCCCAGATCGGCCACTTCAGCAAATTTTTTGGCACTCAAGGCTTGATTTAAATCAGCTTCTGTCGCTTGCACAATATTTTTAATCTTGTGTATATCCAACAAGAAACCTTCACGCTGCAAAACTTCTAAGGTTTTTGTGACTCGCGTGCCTAATTTTTTGTGCAAGAAAAATAATATGGCATTGCCAAGTAATTCATTATATTTCAGAAATGCCGATAAGCGTTTATCCAAAGCGATTGGCACCTGTTCTAATACCAAATCGCTAATGGCAAAATTCTCCGTATCTGTGAGAAATTGGGCTAATTCCGCCTCACTGAACGGAACATTATCGGCTTGAAATAGTGTGATTTTTGCTAAAGCCTTGCATTGTTCAACAGCGATTTCACGAAAGGTAGACAAATTCTCACTTGTTATGCCTTCTATTTGGACAAAATCTTGTAAATAGTCTTGTTCAATACACTGTAAAAAATTGTTTTCTGGTTTAGATTGAAAAAGTTTTTTCCAAAAATCACTTTGTTGCTCAGCGGGCATCAAGCCTGTGGCGATTGCCGCTAAAGCATAACTGTAACTGTCTTGAAAAGCGTCTGCAATTTCAGAGACAGTGAATGTAAAATTTTTCTTAAGTAATTCAAAAACTTTTTCTTTCTCTGTGGATAGAAGGTTGACGACGACACTGTTGAGTAGGAAACAAACGCCTTTGCGAAAAATAGTGGTATTTGACATATTATCAGTTATCAGTTATCAGTTATAAAAAAATAAAATAGGAGTCCAAAATTTATTTTGGACGTCCTTTATTTACCCAACAAAATCTTTATCAATTTTACAATTAGGCACGGCCATTTGAAATGCCTCTACATCTGCTTGACTGATTGGATTCTCCCCGTAAATCAATTCCTGCAATTGTGTCAACGAGCGCAACGGTTCTAAATTGCTGAGTTGATTAGAAGCGCAATCCAATTTTTTCAAATGTGTCAACGAGCGCAACGGTTCTAAATCGCTGAGTTGATTAGAAGCGCAATCCAATTTTTGCAAGCTTGTCAACGAGCGCAACGGTTCTAAATCGCTGAGTTGATTAGAACCGCAATCTAACACCTGCAATTTGCTTAAGGGATGTAGCGGTACTAAATCGCTGATTTGATTAGAAGAACAATCTAATATCTGCAACTGTGTCAACCGTGATAGATATTTTATCTTATTGATTTTATTTGAATTAATAATAAGTTCTTGCAGTTGAGTCAAGGCACGCAATGGCTCTAAATCGCTGATATTGTTAGAAGCGCAATCCAATGCCTGTAACTGATTTAAGTGACTCAACGGTTCTAAATCGTTAATTTGATTATAACTACAAACCAAGTCATGCAAATGAGTCAAGGGACGCAACGGTTCTAAATCGCTAATTTCATTCCAACTGCAATCCAATGTTTGCAACTGAAAAATTTTATCCAAATCGAGGTCACTCGGTTCATCATCAATAGCAATGGCTTTCTTGAAAATATTTTTCCAGCTCACCTCCAATTGATTCCACCACTTTCTTTTATTGACAATGCGGGGCGGACTCACTTTGACTGAAACAGGATTTTCAATCGCTTTTGGTTTTTCAATCTGTTTTGGTTCAGCGGGTTGAGAAGCCGAAGGCAATAAGAGCGGTTTTTGTTCCGCTGTTTCTTGATAGGCCATTAATCGACGGTTTAAAGTCATTATATCAACTCGTTTTTCAGGCATTCTCTCGACACAATCACATAACAATTCAACCAACTCAGGCGGCAAGTGTTTTGGACGCAAAGTTTGCGGACTTTCTCCTGTCAATAAACGATATAGCGTTTTGCCAAACGCAAACACATCCGTTTGACTGCTCGGCTGACCATAGCGCGTCAAGCCTTGTTGCTCTGGTGGCGCATAATCCAAGCTGTCAAATACCATAGATTGCGCGAATAAACTCAAATCAAAATGATTGAGCTTGGCAGTGATCGCTTGTCCTAAGGAGGGGGCGACTTTTGCTAAACCAAAATCCATTATTTTCACCGAAACCTGGCTGCCTTGTTTCAATAACAAGATATTGGCGGGTTTTAAATCTAAATGTAAAAGGTTCTGCTTATGCACGATTTGCAAAAATTTAGCTATTTGCAACCCCACGGCGATACCCGTTTTCAAATCCAATTTGCCAAATTGTTTTAACCAACTTTCGCCATCTATCGCCCCTTCAATATATTCAGTGACAAAAAAGCCGCGCTCTTGCCTTGCTAGATCATAAAAACCATAGTCTATGGGCTGCGGCACGTATTCTCCTGCCATCTCTGCTATCTGCAAGGATTCTTGAAAAACCTGATCGAGTAAGCCCTGATTGCTTTTCCAAAAACATTTCACCAGGACTTTTTTATTTTTCTTGAAACGGTGTTGACAGAGAAAAATACAGCCCATACCATCGGCACCTAATAAGTGTTTAATGGGATATTTATGTATATCATGCAAAGCATAAGCTTGTGGATTAAGCCTAATTGCCTTAGTTAAATAGGACAAGGCTTTGTCATAGCTTTGCTGGCGTACATATATTTGAAAAAGATTAAAAGCACTCAACGCCCGTTCCACATCATTTCGTGCCAGTTGATGTGCCTGTACAAACAAAACCTCTGCTTTTGCTAAATGGCCTGTTGAAAATACCACAGTTCCTACCCCAATCGTGAGCCGAGAGAATTGTGGAGAAGAAGGCGGTATCATTTTCAACAAGCGTGTGACTTCCCCTATTAATTGAAAGTTAGTACTGCTATGTTGAGTAAATTCATCGTGCGCTTTAATTTGAAGCGATAAATCCGACTTTCTCAACAAATACTTAAGAATGTCTACCAGTTTTTCTGCAACGCTTTGATTTTGCTTGACCTTGCTCATCTGCTTCAAATTCCATTGAATTTTCCCCATGACTGATAACACTTGCTCAATCGGGACATTCAACAACGCCCCCCAACTGGCAAAACGTTGGCTAAAGTCAAGAAAAATGGCATAATGGCTTTGTGTAACGGATTCAATCCGTTGCAAACCGTCTAATTTTTGTCCCAATTCGGCCACTTTAGCAAACTGTTTTGTTGCAATGGCTTGATTTAAAGTGGCTTCTGTGGTTTTCACCAGCGTTTTAATCTGACGCACATCCAACAATAAACCTTTATTTTGCAAAGCCTCTAAGGTTTTTGTGACTCGCGTGCCTAATTTTTTGTGCAAGAAAAATAATATGGCATTGCCAAGCAATTCATTATATTTCAGGAAAGCGATCAAACCTTTATCCAAAGGCGTTGGTAGTTGTTCTAATACCAAGTCAGTAATGGCAAAAGTCCCCGTATCTGTGACAAAACTGGCGAATTCAGCCTTGCTGAACGGGACGTTGTCGGCTTTAAATACTGTGAGTTTTGCTAAAGCCTTGCATTGTTCAACTGCTGTTTGACGAAACGCCTCCAAGGCTGTCTCATTTCTTATGCCTTGTACTTGTGCAAAATCTTGTAAATAGTCTTGTTCAATACACTGCAAAAATTCGTTTTCCAATTTGGATTGAAAAAGGGCTTTCCAAAAAACACGTTGTTGCTCAAGCGGAATCAATCCCGCCGCAATTGCTACTAAGGCATAACAATAACTGTCTTGAAAAGCGTCTGCAATTTCAGAAGTGGTCAATGTAAAATTTTTCATAAGCAATTGAACAATTTGATCCTTTTCTGTCGATTGAGCAAGGATATCTATGACGACACTGTTGAGTAGAAAACAAACTCCTTTGTGAAAAATTGTAGGACTTGACATAATTATTCTCTTACCAAATGTCCAAGATAAATCTTGGACGCCTAAATAAACAGGATACCCACCTGAAACAGCCTTTCCACCGCCGCAATCTGTCTTTTATCGACCAAAAACAAAATCAGATGATCTTCTGATTTTATGACCATATCATGATGTGCCATCAACACTTGTTCGCCACGTACAATGGCACCAATCGTCGTACCTGGTGGTAGTTTGATCTGATCAATTCGTCTCCCAACCACTTTAGAAGAATGCTTATCTCCATGTGCAATCGCTTCTATCGCTTCGGCAGCACCACGACGTAAGGAATGCACCGCAACTACATCGCCGTGTCGCACATGAGTGAGTAAAGTGCCAATGGTCGCTTGTTGGGGTGAAATAGCAATGTCAATCGTACTGCTTTCGATTAAATCGACATAAGCTGGGCGATTAATCAAAGCCATCACTTTATGTGCTCCCATACGCTTGGCAAGCATGGCTGAGAGGATGTTGATTTGTTCGTCGTTAGTGACGGCGCAAAAAATATCCATTTCATCAATATTTTCTTCACGCAGCAAATTTTCATCCGCCGCTTCACCTTGTAATACAATGGTTTGATTCAATATTTCAGAAATTAGTTCGGTGCGATTCCTGTTATGTTCAATCAATTTGACATAGTATTTTTTCTTTTCCAATGCAGTTGCTAAGCGGGTGCCAATGTTACCGCCGCCTGCAATCATAATACGTTTGCAAGGTCGTTCCAGTTTACGTAAGCCCGCCATCACAGTGCGAATGTTTTCGGTGGCTGCCACAAAAAAGACTTCATCATCGACTTCAATGACGGTATCGCCTTCGGGGATGATGGGCTTGCCGCCCCGAAACAGAGCGGCGATTCGTGTTTCGACATTGGGTAAATAATCTTCAAAGGCGCGTAGGGCTTGTCCCACTAAGGGGCCACCATAATAGGCTTTGACGGCGACTAATTGTACTCTACCATTTGCAAAATCAAGCACTTGTAAAGCATCTGGATAGTCGATCAAACGCTCGATATAGTGCGTGACCAATTGTTCGGGACTGATATGCACATCAACCGCTAAACCACGGGGGCCAAAAATTTCTTTGTGCTTTAAAAAATCAGCCTCACGCACACGGGCAATTTTTTTGGGCGTATGAAAAACGCTGTAAGCAATTTGACAGGCAACCATATTGGTTTCATCGCTATTGGTAACCGCTATCAACATGTCTGCATCTTCAGCCCCCGCTTTTAAGAGGACGTCAGGATGGGCTGCCTGTCCCATGATGGTGCGTAAATCTAGGTGTTCTTGCAAATTGTGTAATAAAGTAGCGTTGTGATCGACTACGGTAATGTCGTTCGCTTCACCCACAAGATTACTCGCTAGAGAGCTACCAACTTGTCCAGCACCCAGAATGATTATTTTCATAATTAATTGAAATTACATTCTTTTTAATTTTTTTGGATCAATGTTGAGGGCACGTAGTTTGCGATACAAATGCGTCCGTTCTAGTCCGATTCGGGAAGCCACTTTACTCACATTACCTCCAAGGTCTTGCAGTTGGTGTTTTAAATAAGCTGTCTCAAATTGCTCTCGCGCTTTTCGTAATGGTAAATCATAAATAGATGAATTGTTCATCTGTTCTGTGCCATGCTTTAAGAGTTGCTCAATTTCATCAAGCTCAATCATGTTGTTTTCCCCAAAAATCAGCAAACGTTGTACGATAGTCTTCAATTCGCGCACATTGCCTGGCCAAGGATAGTTGCGAAGTCTATTTTGGGCTGCCACCGTAAAGTGCCGATAGGGAATATTTTCTTGGTTGACAAAAATATTGGTATAAAATTCCAATAATTCGGGCACGTCTTCACAATGTTCGTGCAAAGGCGGAATGTGTAGGGAAACCACATTTAAATGATAATAGAGGTCTTCCCGTAAACGTCCCGTCTTCACGGCTTCTTCGAGGTTATAAGCCGTTGCGGCAATGACGCGCACATTGATGGCAATCGGCTCTGCCCCGCCATTGCGTAAAAAGGATTGATTTTCCAAGCTACTTAATAATCGTGCCTGTATTGCGTCGTCCATTTCAGCAATATCTTTGATAAACAAAGTCCCCCCTTCTGCTTGCTCCAGAAGTGCTAAGGTGTTGCTTCCTTGGCGACCAAAGAGTTCAAGTGCTTGATTTTCTGCACTCATACCAGCAACGCGCACTTGCACAAAGGGACCTGTCTGGTTTTGACTGTTTTGGTGAATATAGTGTGCAAACAAGGTTCGTCCCGTGCCCGATTCGCCGCTAATCAGTACAGAGGTATTATGCTGGTTTATGCGCTTAACCTGATCACGCAGTTCTGTCATCACTCTGCTATGGCCTAATGGTTCTGTCACTAATTGTAAATTTTTGCGTAATCCATAATTTTCCCGCTGCAATGTGGCCATTTCTAATGCGCGTCTGATGGTAATCAATAATTTAGAAATGGAAACTGGTTTTTCAATGAAATCATAGGCACCCAAACGGGTCGCTTCGACAGCGGTTTCTACTGTGCCATGCCCAGAAATCATAATCACAGGACTATCTAATAATAATCCGCCTTCGCGCCATTCTTTAAGCAAGGAAATACCATCAATATCCGGCATCCATATATCGAGCAAAATGAGATCCGGACGTTGTTCTGATCGTATTTGTCGTGCTGTGTTGCCATTTGCCGCTACACTGACGAGATATCCTTCGTCTTCCAAAATCTCTTTTATAAGACTATGAATGTCGGGTTCGTCGTCAACTACTAAAATATGTGCTGCCATTTTATCACCCTAATTCAATCATGTTTGTGTGAAATACATTTGTTGCTTGTCAATTTCATTTTAACGGTTTAATGGGTGCGCTAAACAATATTCATCTGACATAAGGTTGTTTTTGTAGGATGGGTGGAGCGCACCGATATACTTAATATGCAAAAAACATTCCATATTATATAAAACCTTTTTTCCCTCTGGATTTTTCTTGACAAGCATTATTGACAACGGGTAAACGAATAACAACACAAGTCCCTTCACTCTGCTCTATCCAAACAGTCCCCCCATGTTCATCAATAATTTTTTTGACAATGGCGAGTCCTAAGCCAGTGCCCTTAGTTTTGGTAGTGATGTATGGTTCAAAAATCTTATCAAGCAATTTCTCAGGAATACCCGGGCCTTGATCTGATAAGCGTAATTCTACACATTTAAAACATGATTCTTTCAAACAACGAGTCGTAACAGTAATACTATTATTGTCAGTCGATTCGGCTTCTAGGGCATTTTTTATCAAATTATGTAAGACTTGGCGCAAACGCCCCCTATCCGCTTCAATTGTTGGAATATCGTCATTGAGTAAAGTCTTAATAGGGATTGGCGCATGATGGTATAAATCTAGCACTTCTTTGATGAGTTGGTTAAGATTTATTGGCTCCCGTTGTAGAGAGGGAATTTTGGCGTAATCAGAAAAAGCATTAACCATCTTTTTCATTGCGTCGACTTGTTGAATAATGGTATGAGTCAGGCGATCTAAAGTTTCCACATTGGGTAATTGACGCAAATATTTTTGCCGTAAACGTTCTGCTGATAGTTGAATCGGTGTCAACGGATTTTTAATTTCATGGGCGAGACGACGGGCGACTTCACTCCAAGCGGCATCTCGTTGTGCATGAATTAAAGTTGTCACATCTTCACAGACGATCACATATCCCTCTCCTTGTGCAGCCGAGAGTTGGGTTGCACAACAGATGAGTCTTTTTCGTCCCTCTGCACCAAATAAGGTAATTTCTTCGCGCCAATCTTGGGTTTGAGTGGCGAAATAAGATTGAATGGTGGTCCATAAAGGTGCCAAGCTGGGATAGTCGTTTTGCAATTGTGCTAAGGTTTTGTCTAGTAATTCATTTAATGGCAATCCCATAATCTGAGCGAAAGCGGGATTAGCGGTGCGTAAGCGTTGTTCATCATTCAGTGAAATGACACCGGAAGATAAATGTTTGAGTACTGCCTCCAGATAAGCGCGTTGATTGTCAGCTAATTGTTGGCTTTGTTTGACTTCATCGCGTGCTTCTGCAACCCGACGTGTCATCTCATTAAAGGATTGTACTAAAAAGCCAAGTTCATCTAAGTGTTTGACCGGTAATTGTTTTTTGTAATCCCCCTGGGCAACGGCTCGCGTACCTTCAGCTAAATCACTGAGTGGGGCAACAAATCGACGCGCTATAAAAATAGCCATCCATATCGTGCTGAAAATACTCAATAATAAAACTAAAGATAATGCTAATGTGAAACTCAGTTTTAGCGGTTGCTGCAAATAAATTCTCTCTTCGTACTTTACAAAGGCAGTTTCTACACTCTCTGCTAATTCACGGACGCGGCTTGGGATCGGAAATAAGGCTTGGAGTAAACGCACTGGTTGACGTTGAACTATAACCACGACGCGAATATGTAATCCCCGCTCATGTTGAGGCTCTAAGTTGATATAACTGTTTGCATGTTTGAGTTGTAATAATATGCTTTCATTGGGTAGCGTGGGCAATAAATATCCCATCTCGGCACTGTTAGAGGCAATGATGTGCCCATTAGAGGCTAATAGGGTTAATTCTGATGCGCCACTGCGTTCCCGTAATTCATTCAATTGTAAAGTCACTCTTTGGTCACTGACAAGTGCGATTTCATTAGCCACAACATTGGTTTTTTTCAAGGCTTCACGCATACGGGCATCAAGGCTGGCTCTACTTAAGTCTAGCGCATCTTGTAGCGCATTTTCTATATTGATATCAGACCAACTGTCTATGCGTTGATACAAAAATTCTAGGGAAAAATAATAAACAATGATAACGGGTAGGCTGGATAAGATGACTAACAAAATGACTAAACGAACAGTTAGACGCGCTCCGGCATGTTTTTGACGGACTTGAGTGAAAAGATGGTATAAATTCTGAGCTATCAGTGCCAACAAGCCGAGTAATGCTAGTGCATTGATAAGCAACAGGATGGAGTATAAATGTTCAAAGTGCTCAGAATTTTGCAGCGCTTCGGCAATCATCCATAAGGAAACCAATAAGGCAACCAGTAAGATTGCTATGCCGACATTCAGCCATTTTTTTATTTGGGGCATGGAGATACTTTATATTGACCCTGTAGAAAAAGGGCAACCACAAGGGATTGCCCCTACAACGTATGAAGATCGCGTGAAGTTAATGTTTTTTTAACGGGCATAAATACCAATCACTGCTTAAACGCCATTGTGAAGATAGATATGCTATTGGACGTAAGGGAACCGGTAAAGATTCAATATCCAAATAGATTTGCAAATAAACCCAATAAGTTTGTTCATTTTCTATCAAATGTTTATCGATCAAGGGAAAATTCTTAAGCTTATTGAGCCGAGACAAGACGGCATTCAAATTGCTAAAATTTTCTTGTCTGTCACTATATTTGAGTACATATTGTCTGCTGAGAGCATAATATTTCAGTTCATAGCTTTGTTTTAGTCTTGCAATCGTTTCATTCCAAAAAAACGCTCGTTCACGCTCAATTTTGATGTTGAGTTTCAAGTTTAGCGATACGCCATTTTGCAGTGCATCAATTACAACTTCAGTGAAGTGGTAATGGAGTTCAGCATTTAACACATATTCCTCATCAACTAAGCGTGTTTGAGCCTGTTGTATTGAAAAGTGAGCAAAAGTAATTTTAGGGAACAATAACAGGCACAGCCCTGTCAGCATAATCCACTCTTTTAATAAATTAAAAAGGGGAGATTTTTTTCTTAGTAAGACAGGCATAATAAAAACCATCCAGGTCATTTTCACCGGGTAGGATTTGCCGTCCATACGGCAGAGCGTGACCCCAATCTGCCACTAATACGGTTTCTGTCGCATCAGCGGCTAAAAATTTCTGGATTTGTAAATGATTTTCCTCGGCAAAAATGGAACATGTCACATATATTAATTGACCTCCTGGTATAAGCAAGGGCCATAGTGCTTTGAGTAAACGTGCTTGCTGTGCCGCCAATGTGGTAATGTCATGCTGTTGACGCAAATATTTAATGTCTGGATGACGGCGAATAACGCCACTGCTTGAACAAGGTGCATCTAGTAATATTCGATCAAAAGCTTGACCATCCCACCAAGTATCTGGCTGTGTGGCATCCGCGCAACAAAGTTCTGCGGATAGTTGCAAGCGACGCAAAGTATTGTCTAATTTTTGCACACGAGCGGGTTGATTGTCTATAGCAATTAATGTATCTATCTCATCATAACGCTCCAACAAATGTGCCGTTTTGCCGCCCGGCGCGGCGCAGGCATCTAATACTCGTGCGCCCGCCGGCATATTCAGTAATGGGGCAACCAATTGCGCGGCGCCATCTTGTACTGATACCCAGCCTTGTTTAAATCCGGGTAGCTGTTTTACATCCATCGCAGTGCTTAGGGTGATTCCACAGTCACTGTAAGGTGTCAGTGTGGCTATAATACCAACTTTTTGTAAATGCTCAAGATAGGTGTCGCGGGACATTGCTCGCCTGTTCACGCGCAAAGTTAAAGGTGGATGTGCATTATTCGCTTCAGCGATATTTTCCCAGTCGTTGGGCCAATTTTTTTGTAAGTTTTTGATAAGCCAAGGGGGGTGTGCTAATTTAACGCTGATGTCAGTATCTACAGCCGTGAGTAAAGATTCACGTTGGCGTTGAAAATTGCGTAAGACGGCGTTGACTAAGCCGGTTGCCCAAGGTTTTTTGAGTTCGCGGGTGACATTCACGGTTGCTGCTGTCGCGGCATGGGAGGGAATGCGTAAATAGAGGTGCTGGTATAATCCTATTAATAATAAAACTTGAAGATCAGCATCTTTTGGTTTAAAAGGTTTACGGAGTAGGCGTTGTAATATTGCCTGTAAACGGGGTAGCCATCGTAAAACGCCATAAGACAAAGCTTGTGCTAAGGCGCGTTCGCGGCTGTCATTCAAATGTGATAGTTGTTTGTCGAGACAATCTGATAAGGAGTGCTTATGTGCTATCACTTGCGTTAATATTTGGGTGGCTATGCTGCGAGCATTCATGAAAAAAAAATCCTATTGTTGTCTGAATCAGAATTTACAGAATTTTAGAATTAGCAGAAAATAAGTCATTCTGAAAATTCTAAAATTCTGTAAATTCTGATTCAGACAGGATTTTTATATTGTTGGCAGGGGTGAGCATTGAGAAAATCTCCCACTGAAATAGGTTTACCCCCTGCCCTTTGAACTTTCAATAAACGCAAAATGCCATTGCCTGTGACAACATCAATTCCATCACGCTGGCAGCGTATGACACGACCTATCGGTGCCGTTATCGTGGTTGGGGGCAAAGCTTGAGCCGCCCAAATCCGTAAGGTTTGATCAAACAAAATAGCTTGGGCAATAGGCCAAGGATTAAAGGCGCGTACTTGGCGCTCTAAAAAAATAGCAGACGCTTGCCAATCTAATTGCGCCTCTGCTTTTTCCAGTTTTTTGGCATAAGTCGCCAATTTATCATCCTGTGCTGTTGCCGGCAAATTTTCAATTTCATCTATTGATTCAAGTAGTACTTGCCCTCCTAATGCCGCCAAGCGATCATGCAAACTTTGGCTAGTATCATCAGGTAAAATCTTACAAGTTTCCTTTTTGAGTATGGCACCCGTATCTAGTCCACTATCCATTTGCATCAAAGTGATACCGGTTATAATATCGCCTGCCAATAAGGCGCGTTGAATCGGCGCGGCTCCACGCCATTTGGGTAATAATGAGGCATGTACATTAATACAACCAAAACGGGGCGCCGCCAGCACCGTTTTTGGCAACAATAGGCCATAAGCGACGACGATCATCAAATCTGCTTGTAAAGCTTGTAGTTGTGCTTGTGCATCAGCGTCTTTGAGACTGACGGGTTGATAGATGTCAATGTTTTGTTCGAGTGCCATTAATTTGACAGGAGGGGGGCGTAATTTACGCCCACGCCCCGCTTTACGATCTGGTTGTGTATAAACGGCACAAACGGTATGTTTTGAATTCAAGAGGCTAAGCAGGCTCGGCACTGCAAATTCTGGCGTGCCGGCAAAAATAATGCGTTTTGTAGTCATTTTAAAAAAAAATTACTAGGCTTGTTGCCGCTGTTGTTTGAGCAACTTTTTGCGAATGCGTTGACGTTTAAGAGATGAGAGATAATCGACAAACAATTTGCCTTTAAGGTGATCCATTTCATGCTGAATGCACGCAGAAAGTAACTCATCGCTTGTCAGAGTAAAACTTTCTCCTTGTTGATTGAGGGCTTGTACCGTGATACTTTCAGCACGTTCAACGTTCTCAAATATGGTCGGTACGGATAAACAACCTTCCTCTAGTAATTGTGTCCCTTTGCGACTGAGGATCTTTGGATTGATAAGACACAAGGGTTGATTTCTTTCTTTTGATATATCAATCACAATAATTTGTTGATGAATATTGACTTGTGTGGCTGCTAAGCCAATACCGGGGGCATCATACATGGTCTCAAACAGGTCAGCAACGATTTTGCCTATGTTATCATCAACTTGCTTTACCGGTTTCGCTTTAGTACGCAATTTTGCATCGGGAAAATGTAATATTTTAAGTAATGCCATGATAGTCTAATAAAAGATAGGATTGTGATTATGCTAGACTTGTCTCTTTAATAAGACAAGTCTATTATACAAATTTAATATAAGTCGTACTCAGGAGCACGCCTGAGACAGTTCACTGAACAAATCAAAATATATATATATCAATATGTGGCATAAACCGGCATTTCAAATACTATCAGTCTTTTACACTGCAAGTCTCTTACTCGTTTTATTTATGCTCTACAATTATGTGCAAAACGATCCAGTACAGGTGACTAAAGATCAAGTGATGCAAGAAACGCGAGAGGTTGCACAAAAAATAGATGATGTGCTCAGTCAAATTTCATCTACCGCCCGCGATCTCGCAAATGAGATTGGAGCAGGCAAGTTGCATCGAACTCAGATTATCGAGCGACTCGAAAAAACTATGGACAAAATACCTTATTTAGTTGGGATGGGAGTTGCCTATATTCCATATCTAAATGATCAGCGGCATTCGCCTTACTATATAGGAGAAACTCAGGCACAAATATTTCAAACTTTCACAATCCCCTGTTCAAGGGAGCAATATAAAATCTCCAAATGCGATGTTTTTGTTGATTATACCCTAGAAAATATCAAAGCATTGATGAATAGCCTTAATCTAGGTAAGACTGGCTATGGATTTATCTTTTCTAAAGAAGGGGAGTTTATAGAGCATCCTATTGAAGAATATGTTAAAAATAAAAAAACTATTTTTGAGATCGCTGATATTCATAACGACAATGCGCTCAAGCGGCTAGGTAAGCGAGCCATTAATAATGAAAGTGGTGTTATGGAACATATCGATCCTGTGACCGGTCAATCTGCTTGGATATTCTACCACCCCATTTCGACAACGGGTTGGATAATGGCTACTGTCGTCATGCAAGACGAATTTTTTAGTCAAACGCTCGAAGAGTTACGACATCAACGGATATGGCTCATTTTTTGGAGCATTATCTGTCTAATATTTTTTTTAGCACTACTATTTCGTGCCGAACATTGGCCTGTTGTATTTTCAACATCTCTACTCTTATTCATTGGTATAAGCTTTATCTACTATCTAGCACAAACGGCACCTTTCCGCCCAGACTCGGAAAGCACCCTCATTGTAGATAAAGCAAACTTAAACCAGTTTCTCTCTTCTCATATTCAACAGTATGAAGAAAAAGCACTTTTTATTCCGACAGGCATATTGATTGAATCAATAACATTTTCTCCTGATCGGCTTATGAATTTAACGGGCCATATTTGGCAAAAATATGATGATAACTTTCCTAACAACATTTCTCGCGGATTTAGTTTGCCACAAGCTGAATCCCTTAAAATAAGAGAAGCTTATCGCCGTCAAGAAAATCAGAAAGAAGTGATAGGATGGTATTTTGAAGCCAGCCTGCCTCAAGCATTCAATGAGTCAAAATATCCTCTTGATAGAAGAGAAATTAACCTACTCATAGAACACACTGATAAGAAAGTGTTTTTAACACCCGATTTAGAAGCCTATCAATGGATAAATCCCATTTATCATCCAGGTATCAAACCAGAAATGGTTTTGCCCAGTTGGCAGCTAAAAAGTAGCTTTTTTAACTATAGAGCCCATGGCGAAAAGCTTTACTTCACGGTTTTTCTACAAAGAGATTTCCTAAATCCCTTTATTAAAAGTATCCTGCCCTTAATTGTGATAGGGATTATGCTATTCGCAATCTTATTACTCTTAGGAAGCGTGGGATTGAGTAACGTGGCGGCACCCTTAGGCGCTTTGTTTTTCGGCACCCTCTTAGCTCACATTGCACTGAGGAAAGAAATCACGGCTTCGGATATTTTATATGTTGACTATTTTTACATAATCATGTATCTCGCCATTTTGGCGGTTATCATCAGTTACTTTTTATTTCATATCAAAAGTCAGCTATTTTTCATCCAATATCATAATGGCTTAGTAGCGAAATTGCTGTTTTGGCCATTTATTTTGGGGAGCCTGTTAGGCGTTACGATTTGGATGTTTTATACATAAAGGAAACCATACGACCTATGAACAAAACAGCATTCACCCTCATATCGTCTCTCATCGTGGCAATAAGCCTGATAGTCGCCTTTGCCATTTACAGCATCACCGCCAAAGGAAATGAAGAGATTGAAAAATTTCGAGCCGAGGAAATCCAAAGGCTCAAACAATATATCAAAGACTCGGTTGATATGGCTTATGCCACTATAGAGAACAATTATAAAAACTCTATGGACAAGGTCTATTTAGAAAAATACTATGGACCTCGTTTGAAAAACATTATTGATGTTGCAGAAACCATTCTCAACTCAAAAGTTCAAGCCGTCAAAAATGGCAAAATGACGCTGTCTGAGGCACAAGCAGAAGCTGCCGCAGAAATCAAAACGATCAGATACGACAATGGTGATGGCTACGTTTGGATCACTGATACCGCCTTACCTTATCCAAAAATGATTATGCACCCGACTGAGCCCTCACTGGATGGTCAGGTTTTGGATGATGCCAAATACAATTGTGCCTTGGGCAAGGATCAAAATCTCTTTACGGCAGCGGTGGAAATTTGTCAAGCACACGGCAAAGGATTTGTTGATTACCTTTGGCCGAAAAAAACGCAAGAGGGCGTGATTTCTGATGTCCCTAAACTCGCCTATGTGAGATTATTCCCTGAATGGGATTGGCTTATTGGCACCGCAAACTATGTTGATGACGTGATTAGTGAGGCCATAGAAAAAAGTCAAGAGGACATCAGAAAAATGCGGTATGACAACGGGATTGGCACTTTTTGGATCAGCAGCGCCAGCAAAACCGATCTCAAGATGATAGTGTATCCAATCGTACCCTCACTTGAGGAACATGTTATAGAAGGCAAACTCAAAAAACTGTTTGAATCCTTTATCAATGTTTGCGAAAAACAGAATGGAAGTGGATTTCTGGACTACAAATGGCCCAAACCAACGGCTGGCGGCATGATTGAAGATGCCCAAAAAATTTCTTATGTCAGATTATATGAACCATTAGGCTGGATAGTTGGTACAGATGTCTCTATAGACAGAATAGACAAAGCCCTTGCCGAAAAACAAGAAAGTGTTGAATACGACGAAATGATGATAATAATCAAGCTGGTTAGCATATCTCTCCTCGTCATTTTCATCTTTGGGATGCTGATTCATATAAGGAACCGCTCTTCAAAGGTCAAAAAAGAGCCAGAACCTATTGAAAAAGAAACAGAAACCGCCCCCGTTGAGAAACCCACTTCAATGGGCGAACCAATGAGAATGACTGAAGATATACCGGTACTCAGAGGAAATCCAGAACAGGGCACTTTGCGAACTGATGAGTGTGTCAAGATGGTCCAAGAGATCAGCAAAACTCTGATAGCAGAACATGCTAAATTATTAGCAATGGCATTACAAAATGCACCAGGAGGTGCCGTCTCTCGTGAGGTCAAGAAATTAGCCAACAAGAGCATTGAGGAGGTTACAAACCGGATTGAAGGGAAACAAAAACCTATTGGTGAACCTTCGGAAGAGACGAAGTTCAAAGTGGTGACTGATTTAAATAAGATGGTTGGCACGATTAATCTGAAGGAATAATTTCAATGCCATTAAGTAGGGGCAATCCTTTATGGTTGCCCTCTTAATGCCTTTATGGTTGCCCTCTAGGTGCTGGACGGGGTTTGCAACCCCGTCCGTAACGTTTTTGTGAACGTTCCGTTACTTCGTTTCAGGGAAAAACGTTTGAAGCGGGACTAAAGCAGGAGGCAAGGGACGAAATGTATGCAAGATTGCGTGCTGGTGAGATCACTTTGATTTTGACTTATCCGAGCGATTATAACATCCGTGTAGTTATTTTTACATAAGAGCTAAAAAATCATGCGAATAAAAAGTTTGAATATCGAAAATTTTACGATTTTTGGAAAAAACCAATTCAATTTTTCTAACGGATTGAATATTGTTATTGGTGAAAATGACACCGGCAAAAGCCATCTACTCCGATTATTATATTCATTAATTGAAAGTAATAATCTTGTAGCCCAACAAAAAGATAACGGCTACTTATTACAAAAAACGATTCCACAGAAATTGATTGATATTTTCAAACCGGAAAAATTAGCTCACTTAATAAAAAATGGGCAAAAAAAAAGTCATATAAACATTGAATTTAGTGAATATAACATCCCGTTTAATTTTACACAAAAAACTAAAATTCAAGTCAATATTGACAAAAATAAAGTGCCGGCGAGATTAATTAAACAGGCTAGTTTATTTATTCCGACTAAAGAAATGTTATCTTTTTATGATGGCTTTATATCTCTTTACCTAACACGACAATTGTCTTTCGATGAAATTTATTATCACCTAGCAAAAACACTCGGTTTATTGGTATTAAAAGAGATTTCGTCGCCAGAAAAACAAATTTTAAAAAGTTTGGAAACATTATTGACTGGTAAACTACTATTAGAGAAAGGGCGAGTTTATTTATTACCTCAAAATGGCAAAAAAATGGAAATTTCATTAGTTGCAGAAGGAATGAGGAAAATTGGAACACTTTCACACTTAATTGCTAATGGCTCCTTGAATAAAAATACGATTTTGTTTTGGGATGAACCAGAATCTAACTTAAATCCTAAATTAATTAGAGAATTGGCTAAAGTTTTGGTTGATTTATCCTCTATTGGTGTGCAAATATTTATCAATACACATAGTTTATTCTTAATCAAAGAATTTGAAATTTTAAGAGAAATCAATACTCAAATTAAATATTTTAGTTTGGGAGTAGAAAATAATTTGAGAGTTTCTCAAAGTGAAGATATCGAAGGTTTAAATGATTTAGTTATTTTAGATGAAAATTTAGATCAAAGTGATAGATTTATGAATAAGATTAATTATGCAAATCATTGAGGGAAAGTTAATATTTGACTTTGATTGTGATGCTATAAAATTCGATGACAGTACCTTTTATCGTAAACATTTTAGTAAAATGACTAACGGAATTAAAGCCGTTGATATAGTTCCTAAATTTATAGATGTTTATTTATAGACATGGAGCTAACAGTGGGCCGCTCTCGCGAGTGAGCAGAAGTTAGATCGGCCATCACACCTTCTGATGTTATTCCAGTCAGTCGCTCTGTGGT
>JALXAQ010000242.1 GCA_026991885.1 Thiotrichaceae bacterium | reverse complement strand
AAAGAAAACCTGCCAGGTCAAAAACACTCGGATTTTGATGGGTTTGACCTGGCAGGTTTGGGTTTAACCTGCCAGGTCTGGTTTTGACTTTTTATTTACTAACTCGTCTATTTATTAAAGTATAATACGATTGTCACATTTTTTTCGCCATCCATAAACTTTCTCCCTTTGATCGAAATGACATAAGGATCGAGTTTTGGGATGGAGACTAGCCTAGAAAACCACATTAAAAAAATATCTCCTTGTGAAACAATTACACGCTTTTTGGTTATCACTACTCAATAGTGCCCGCGATCTTGCCCCCATTGTTGCAGTGATTGCATTTTTTCAACTTATTATATTACAGCAACCTATCCCCAACCTAAACGCTCTCTTAGAGGGCACCTTTTTAGTGATATTGGGATTGAGTTTATTCGTCTCTGGATTGGAAATCGCACTCTTTCCCTTGGGAGAAAATATGGCTTTTGCCTTTGCACGCAAAGGCAATATATGGTGGCTATTGATTTTTGCATTTGCCTTAGGATTTGGTACCACCGTCGCAGAGCCAGCCCTGATCGCGGTGGCAGATGAAGCGGCACAAGTGGCAGCTGTCGGCGGCATTATTGCGAAAACTGAGGAAGCTCAACAAATCTATGCCAATGGTTTACGCATGACAGTCGCGTTATCAGTAGGCATTGCGATTGTCATCGGCGTTTTTCGTATCATCAAAGGATGGGCGATACAATATTTCATTATCACGGGTTATATTGGCATTGTCATTATGACCGCTTTTGCCCCAGATTGGATCATTGGTATCGCCTATGACTCAGGTGGCGTGACAACTTCGACGATTACTGTCCCCCTTGTGGCTGCCCTTGGTGTTGGATTGGCTTCCAGTATCAAAGGACGTAATCCCATGATTGACGGTTTTGGGTTGATCGCTTTGGCTTCGCTCACTCCAATGATATTCGTTATGGTTTATGGCAGCGTCGTAGATAGTGCGCCACATTTGATAATGAATAATGTTTGGACCCGCAACTTACAAGATATTCAAAATTTTTTTGGAGAATACGCTTGGCAATTTGACAGCGGCGGTTCAGGTGCATTTTTGACCATCCTCTTGGATACGGTGCGAGACGTATTTCCCATCGTGGCTATTATTTTCGGCTTTCAGTTTTTGGTGATACGCCAGCCTATTCCTCAAATAAAAAACGTTTTATTGGGATTAATCTATGTCATCTTAGGATTAGCCCTGTTCCTCCAAGGACTCAAAGAAGCCCTTTTTCCCTTGGGAGAATTGATGGCGCAACAATTAACGGATCCCGCATTTATTTATCAGGGCATAGAAAAAATAAGCGAGTCTCCACATTGGACAGACTATAAATGGGTTTATCTGTTTGCAGCGGCTATTGGTTTTGCGACGACTATTGCTGAGCCCTCACTTATCGCGGTTGCGATTAAAGCTAAGGAAGTATCCGGCGGCAGTATTACTCTCTGGGGACTACGGACAGCGGTGGCGATTGGAGTGGCGATTGGTATTACTTTAGGCACTTTTCGCATTGTGACGGGAGCACCATTGCATTATTATATTATTAGTGGCTATATTGTTGTTGTGATACAAACCTTTTTTGCGCCGCGCCATATCATTCCTTTAGCTTATGATTCTGGAGGCGTTACGACTTCTACGGTGACAGTGCCGCTGGTAGCTGCCCTTGGTTTAGGATTAGCTGGGACAATTCCGGGACGTAATCCTCTGATAGATGGTTTTGGCTTAATTGCCTTTGCTAGTCTGTTTCCTATAATGACTGTGATGGCTTACGCTCAATTTATCCAGTGGTTATATCGTTTGAAGATTCGTGAAGGTGACGATTAACTTTTTCTTTGCGGAGCAACGGCACGATAAAAAAATGGACACAAAAAAAATAGGAGCACTATATTTGATGACTTCAATTTGCGTTCAAAGTACTGAATCATGAATTTTCGTATAAAAAAAATTTTTATTGTCTGAATCAGAATTTTACTTCGTTACTTCGTTTCAGAATTTTAGAATTAACAGAATAAACCATCAAACTAAAAAGGTTTTATTTTGAAAATTCTAAAATTACTTCGTTACTTCGTTTCTGAAAATTCTGATTCAGACAAAATGTAATAAAATTCATGGTTCAGAGACTTATACTTGGCAGTCACCAAAGTAACTTTTGTGTGAAAAATCCTATTTCTTCAAGAAATAGGATTTTATTTTTTTGATATTGCTTTTTTCAAAGAAGATGCGACACAAGCCCATCCGCCAGCTTGGGCTCAAACCAAGTCGATTTAGGTGGCATAATCTGCTCAGCATCCGCAACCGCCATTAATGCCGCCATCGTGGTTGGATAAAGGGCAAAAGCAACGCTCATTTCACCACTATCAACCCGTCTCTCCAATTCAGACAATCCACGAATCCCCCCCACAAAATCAATACGTTTATCACGGCGCAGATCGACAATACCCAATATCGGTGCTAACAAATGATCGGTCAACAAACTCACATCAAGACTGGCTACTGGATCATCACTGGGCGCCTCAATATTCAATTGATACCATTGTCCATTCAGATACATCCCAAATTCACCGCTGCTTTGTGGTTTGACAGGGCGACTACTGGGATGAAGCTCAAAAGATTGGGCGACGCGCTCCCAAAAATCTGAAACAGTCAAACCGTTTAAATCTCGCACAACCCGATTATAGTCAAGAATCTGCATCTGATTATCTGGAAAAATCACCGTTAAAAAATAATTATAAGCCCCCGTATGCTGAGGATTATTGCTACGCCGCTTTTCAGCTACCCGCGATGCGGCGGCAGAACGGTGATGTCCATCGGCAATATAAAGGCAATCCATCGCATCAAAAGTGACACTAATCGTCTCAATATGCGCCGGCTCATCCACTATCCACAATCTATGGACAACCCCATCATCTGCGGTTAAATTAACAGAGGGCGGTTGTGCCGTGATTGTCTTGATAAGCGCATCTATAGTAGGATGATGTTTATAACTTAAAAAAACAGGACCCGTTTGCGCGTTGAGGGCATCAATTTGACGTACTCTATCATCCTCCTTATCGGGACGAGTCAATTCATGTTTACGAATACGATTACTGTTATAATCATCAATATTAGCAACCGCGACTAAACCGATTTGTTCATGTTCGCCCATCGTCAATCCATATAAATAATAATAAGGCTGTGCATCCTGTTTGAGAATACCGGCATTGATCATCTTTTGCCAATTTTCTGCCCCTTTGGCGTACACAGCCTCACTATACGGATTCGTACCGGGCGGCAAATCAATTTCTGGTTTAGAAATATGCAAAAAACTCCAAGGACGTCCCTCAGCACGCTGACGTGCCTCTTCACTATTGAGCACATCATAAGGGGGCGCAATCACCGCAGTTGTATGCGAAGACTGGGGACGTAAAGCGGCAAATGGACGTATTAATGACATTTTTAATAATTCCTTGTTTTGGTTAGTAAAAAATTATTTTTCGGGTGACACAACATGCATATTAAATCACCAATCGATCCCTATTTCAAAAAAAGAATAAGAATCGTTAGACAAACTGACTCGAATAAACCCTGGCGCTTGATAAGTCTCTTTATCATCTTCAGTGTCATCGTCTATTTTTTTTCAGATAGAATTCAAGACATCACATCAGAAATCCTAACGGAGGAGACATTAGAATCCCCTCCAATTCAAGTTGTGAAGGCGACGGAAAAAAAGAAGGAAGTCGTTGACACAGCGGAAATTGTAGAAGATTTATTAACGAAAGCGAGGGCTCAAATTGCCCAATCTCAATACATTTCACCCAAAGCTGATAATGCTTATGAAACTTACCAAACGCTATTCAAAGTAGCACCAGAACAAGCAGAGCCGATATTAGATACTATTGTGGCGTGGTATTTTAATCAAGCGACACAATATCTCAAATTAGGTGAAGTAATTCAACCTGAAAATGGCAATGCTTATAACACGTATCAACAACTGCAAGAAATAGCACCCCAACATCAAAGTACACAAATACTCTTACAGCAGATTATTGATGTACTCGAACGACAGGCTAAGCTGCAAATGGCTAAATATTACTACACGCGCCCAGAAAATAACAATGCTGCTAATACTTATCAACATATTTTAAAGATTTCCCCAGACAATATAGAGGCACAAAACGGGATCAAAAAAATTGTTGATAAATATTATCGAAAAGCCGTCAGAGCACAAAAAAAGGGTAGAATTCAGAAAAGTCTGGATTGGATTGAAAGAGCTTTGCAAGCTGCGCCAGATGATCCTATTTTGAATCAATTCAAAACAGAATTAGGATTGACGCATTGACACACTAGACTTGTCCGTAAATAAAAAGTCAAAACAAGATATGGCAGGTTAAACCCAAACCTGCCAGGTCTGGTTTTAATCCCTGTCATTAAGGTTAGGTTAGATTATGATAAAAAAAGCGAATGATTTATTTGGAAAAATTAACGTATATCACGTTGAGCAAGGCAAAAAACGAGTGGAAATATACATTCGTCTTGATCAACGAGTAGAAAACATGCGCGTTGGCATTGCCATTGACGGTTCCGCCTCTATGATGTCATTGTTTGCTGCCAACATACCTAAATTGTTTCGACAACCCGGTGCTAACGTCATGGAGCCTGTTGTACGGCATCTCAGTCGTTACATTTGTGACTATAGCGGTGATGGTACCGTTTCCTTGTTGTACTGGGCAGTCGGTACGGGCGGGAGAGAAATTGAGCCAATCAGCACATTTAATAGTACACAATGTAGCCAAATTCCAGTTGATGGTCCTAGTCAACAAGTTTGGGGAACCGGTACCAAGTTGCTCCCGGCTCTCAATTATTTTCTCTCCCAATTCAAAGACGCTGACTGGACGATCTTATTGTTTATTAGCGATGGCGTGCTTGAAGATTTTGAGGAGGTCAAAAAACGCGCCATGGAGGTAGGCAATGAAATTGTCGCTGGCTCCCGCAAACATTGTAAATTTATCATGATTGGCATTGGCGAGGCGGATGAAAAACAATTGCAAGAACTGGATGACATGTTTGATGGCACACAATTAGGTACTAATCATGGCATTGATTTATGGGATTGCAAACTAGCCAGCAATATGGACCAACTCAGTGATATTTGGAATGAAGTTGATTTTGGCATTACATTGCCCGGCACCGCACGTATCCTCGACTCAAAGCATCAGCTTTTACAAAATTATGTTGATGGTATTCCACAACGAATGGAATTTTACGTGAGTGAACATGAATCTGCTGTGACTGTCGAAATTGCTGGACAGGTGATTGTACAACCGCTTGCTTGATCAAGGAGAAAATGATGACAAAAATAACGTTGCCCAGTTCAGCCTTAAATCCCGTTTTTGGGAAAATATCCTATCATCCCGTTGATGATAATGATATAGAAGTGATGTTCACCATTTTAATGCCAACTGTGGGAGAAGGTTGGCAAACGGGGATTGCTCTTGATGCCAGTATTTCTATGGAAGCCGCCTATGGCAAAGCCATGACTGGTGAACCGCCAGCACACATATTAACAGAATATCAACAACGGGGTTGGACGGAAGAAGTCAATCGAGATGGCATGAAAAATCTCATGTTATCTAGCCAAGCCGTCCAAGATAGTCTTGCCAAAGGCTATTTCCATTATACTGAAAACGTCGTACAAGCAGAAGCTCGTCATTTTATTCAATATTTGGCACAAAACCTTGATGCTGATGGTGGTACAACTGTCATTTATTGGGCATGTGGTGAGGGAGATAAAATTGAAGTCTTGGGTGATGTACGTGCAGAAGACTGTCCATCATTAAGCATTACAGGGCCTAAAAAAACAACATTTGGCAATGGCACCCACTTATTACCTGCCTTAAAATATTTTGTCGAACGTTTTGTCAATGCCCCCAATGCCATGTATATTTTTGTCACAGATGGTCGATTTGATGACCTTAACGCTGTTAAACGCTATTGTATTGAGTTGGCTAAAGACATAGAAAGTGGTACGAGAAATCCCATGAAGGCTGTTTTAATAGGCATCGGCAATCAGATTGATGAAAAGCAAATGATTGAACTGGATGATCTGGAAACCGGCACGAATGTCGATATTTGGGATCATAAAATTGCCGCTGATATGCGTGAAGTCACCGAAATTTTTGCTGAGCTGGTTGACGAGTCCATGATCGTTGCCCCTCAAGGGGCTATTTATGACGATTCTGGTCAGCGCGTTGCCCGTTTTACCGATGGATTGCCAGCGCGTGTTTGTTTTCGTATGCCCAAAACCTCGAACTATTTTGAACTTGAAGTGGCTGGACAAGAACGTATTCGCCAGTCCATATAGATGTTCAAATAAATAATTTCGATTTCGGGCAACCACAAGGGATTGCCCCTACAATACAATAGACTTGTCCGTCAATAAAAAGTCAAAACCAGACCTGGCAGGTTAAACCCAAACCTGCCAGGTCAAAATCCGAGTGTTTTTGACCTGGCAGGTTTTCTTTTCAACCTGCCAGGTCTGGTTTTGATTTTTTATTGACGGACAACTCTAATATCGCTCTGTAGGGGCAATCCCCTGTGGTTGCCCCATTATTTATCTAAAATTAAACTATGCGTGCTATCACTATGATTATTAGTTTTGGCTTGCGCCAAGTGATGGAACCCGATTCTGCCCAAAGCATAGAAAATTATTTCAGCGATGCGAGCCAACTATTGCCCAACGCCCTAAAAGTGGCTAATCAGCGATCTTGGCAAGCATTAGAATTTGCTATCATCGGACCATCCCTTCAGAGTAAGTTAAAACAATGGATAAGCAGCGAACAAGTCAAAGCCTTTAGCCGTCAAGTTGACGAAGTGTTAACGCAACAAGGTCAAAAATTCCGGCAAGCCTGTTTGCTTGATTTACGTCGATTACAAAGCCAAAATGATTGGCAAGCAAGTGGTACTGAAATTGCTACACTTTGCAATAGTTTTCACCGCTTTACTGATCAAGAAAGCTTAATTGATAACGCATGGCAAGTGGTTAAAAAGAGTGCCAAACAATTAGATAAGGAGGGATTTCTTGCATTAAGCGAACTCTTACAATATCGCCCACCCAATGGTCCACCTTTATTAATTGCTGCATTTGCATATTTTCTACGCCATGAAATAGCGAATGATAAACAACTGAGTCAGACATTGAGTTTTACGCTGTTGGAGCGTATCAGTCAAGAACAAACGCAAGGTTTTAATGCGCTACAAGATGCCATTCAAACATTGGGCAGTGAATTTCATCGAACCATGCAAGAAGTCTCTTGCCAACTGACTCAAGTTGCAGAAACGGTGACTGAAACTCATGAAAGCGTTATCGAGATACGCGAAATGCTTGCCGCCGTGCAAGCTCAACTGGCTCATCTTCAAGCGGAAAAACAGTCAGCGGATCAGCAAGATTTAAAAAAACAAGCTATTCAAGAGACTTTGCAGCATTTTGATCCATTACCCGCTAAGCAACAAGCGAAGTTACCCGATTTTTTGCTTAATCAATTGGACAAAACGCCTACGGTTTCTCCGGTGGTGGCAGAAGAAAACTTAAAAAAACAAGCGGTTGAGCGAAAAAAGTTACCCGATTTTTGGTTGAAAGATTCTCCCGTCTCAAGCGAGCCATCGGAAAAAAAAGCTATCCAAGCCCCCGCTTTTTTGCAAACAAGGACTTTTGTTGTCAGCGTACAAATAGAGCCGGCAGAATCTGGCTGTCAAGTAAATGGCACTGGCACTTACCGGCTCAATCAACAAGCCACGCTGATCAGTCAAGCACAAGACGGTTGGCAATTTTCGCATTGGAGTGGAGATATTAATGGCTCTGATCCAAGCGTCATGGTGACGATGGATGGGGATAAAAGTATCACGGCGCATTTTATTAAGCAGCAGAGCGTCAGATTAGGTAAAGCTTTTCAACAATAACTACACGGATTGCAGCGTCCAGGCAGGCAAAAAATCTAGTACAACGGATTTGGGGAATAAACGGATCCGTCAGAGCACAAAAACGGGGTCAAGTTGCGCCAGATGATCCTATATTGAATCAACTCAAAACAGAACTGAATTCTCAGTGAGCCATCAATTAAAACATGAATTCTCAAGCGATTATCATCGGTTGGCTAGAATTAGCCCTCGCCACCTTTTTTATCATAGCAGCGGGCGCCGTATCCATCGCCATGTCACTCGGGCTCTTACGCTCTCTCGCCATTGCCACTGTGCGTACCTACTTACAACTGATCGCGCTCGGCTTCTGCCTGACTTGGATATTTCAAGCACAAACGGTTTGGATAGTTTTAGGCGTATTCCTCTTTATGATGTTGATGACGGCGCAAATCTTACTCCAGCGCGTCAAACATAAGCCATCCAATCTCTATTTCAGCACATTAACCGCAATTTTCATCACAACCACAGTTGTGACATTTTCAGTCACTGGACTGATTGTGCATGTCGAACCTTGGTACGATCCCCGCTACGTTCTCACCATCGGCGGCATGATACTGGGCAACGCGATGAATGGGATTGCTCTCGCCCTAGAACGTTTATTCGATGACCTCAAAAAACGCGCCATCGAGGTAAATCAAGCCCTTGCCTTCGGTGCCAACCCTTGGGAAGCATCACTGCCCAGCATCCGCACAGCGCTGACAGCAGGATTAATGCCCACCCTCAATTCGATGAATGCTGTTGGATTGGTGTCTATTCCGGGCATGATGACGGGACAATTATTGGCAGGGGCCGATCCGGTTGAAGCGGCTAAATATCAAATTGTAGTGATGCTGATGATTTCAGCCGCCACCGCCTTGGGTGCTATGATTAGCGTTTATTTGGTTTATAAACGGGCTTTTGATAGAGAGTGGCGGTTTATTTTAATGGGCTCACGTTTGTGAGCTGACAGAAAGCGCATTAGAAGATTTAGCGAATGTGATCGATCAAGCAAAGAAAAAAGTGAGATAATAAGTTCATTATGTTTCGGCAGCACTGGAAAAGTGTGCTGTTTTTTTTTTAAGAAATTAAGGAGATCACAGGTGGAATTTATTGCAAAAGCGATTGAAACAACTGGCATTGTAGATAGACAACGTAGATTATTATTAGATGAGTCGCTTCCCATGGCTGATAAAAGTCGTGTGCGCGTTATTGTGCTAGAAGCAGATGAGCATACTATACGTTTCTCTCAAGAATCTTCAAAACCATTAAGCCCACCCGAGCGACTGACAACCGCTATTCTCAAATATCAACACGGTGAAATTTCTCAAGAAAAGGCGGCTGAATTTGCGGGATTAAACCGCCGAGATTTTCTTTTGGCACTTGCTCGTGAAAAACGTGATGTGTTTGTTGTAGATTTTGATGACTTAAAAGAGGAGCTCGCTCGTGGTTAAACGTCCCGTTATTGATGCCTCTCCTTTAATTTTTTTGAGCAGGGCTGGCAAACTTGACTTGTTGCAACAGGTAGTCAATACGGATGTTGTTGTACCTGTTGCAGTAGAAAGTGAAATTCAACAATATGGAGAAGATGATGTCACCGTGCAGGCACTTGCCCAAACAAACTGGTTAGTTCTCGTTAACACGCCGCCAATACCAAAAGTCATTCAATCTTATCATTTAGGCACTGGCGAATCGGCGGTTTTGACTTTGGGCAGTCTCAATCCAAACACCGAGGTTATTATAGACGATTTGGCAGCACGTCGTTGTGCGTCTGCTTTAGGGATTCCAGTACGCGGAACCCTTGGATTAGTGATGATGGCTAAACAACGAAGCATTATTCCAGCGGCGAGACCGATTGTAGAACAATTGCTCCAGTCAGGGATGTACCTTTCTGGCAGTGTGATAAATAAGGTATTGGCATTAGTTGGGGAATAATGGAACCCATTGACAATGCCTGCCACTCGCGGCGCAAATTAGCTACTCATAAGATAACGAACTAGCCGCCCTGCATAAAGGGCTAAAGGAGATGTGATATATGTTGTTGGTTGAATTAGAACACACACTCATAAAACCGCTCCCCAGATCGGAGAAATTACAACTTATTGCAGACATTACAAAGATGCTGCAACAGGAAGATGAACGCCCTGAGAAATATTTTGAGAGAGGATGCGAATATCCGGTTATGACACCGACAATTACCTCGGATGATAGTTCTTATAAAGTTGCCTATCAGCTCCAGCAGCTTTTGGAGGAGCATAATAAGCTATGAAATATCACTATATCCGCTCTCCGGCATTTCCTCACCTGCGTGGGGGGTTGCCTCTTATAGAAATTGCTCTTTATCATGGAGAGCATAAAAAAACCGTTTCCGCTCTGGTGGATTCCGGGGCAGCAATGTCTGTTTTGCCATATGACACGGGATTGGAATTGGGACTGGCATGGGAGAAACAGACGGTTCCGGTTGATGTCGGGGGAGTTCTGAAAAACACTCCTGCATACGGGGTGTTGGTACGAGGAGAGATTTCTCCTCTTCCCCCTGTGACGTTCGTTGACGTTTGCGTGGGTACATCGTACAAAAACTCGTACATAAGGTGCAGATTCAATATGAGTGGATTGAGAATGTTGGCGAAAGTCATTGTCATCAAAAAAGCGTCGTTTTTGAAGTTTAAAATAACTCGGAATTTCTCCTAAAACCATGCTGATGGCATCCAGAATGCTGGTTTTGCCAGTCCCATTTTCTCCCACCAGTTAATTGCGGATGCAATGGCAATTGGAGCGTAGGACATTAAGGTAGAACGGCCAGTTACCCGAACCGCCCCCTCACAGAATCCCGACGTGCGGGACTACCGCATCGGGCTCTTCAAAGTTATTCGCTTTCGCACGCGGCACGTTTTAAAACCCA
>JALXAQ010000241.1 GCA_026991885.1 Thiotrichaceae bacterium | reverse complement strand
CACTAGAGGATAATCTTGGTTGAAAACGTGACTTGATCGGCAATTTGAAGTAGAACTAACAAAATTGTTCTTTAGGCAGTCGTGAAAAGCAGTACCAAAACCCGTGACGCTCACATCAAAATTCAAACCACTCAGCCCGGCACAAGAGTTTAAAACAGGATTTTACCGTTTTAAATCTGTCATATGGGCTTTGTTTTTTAAAGAGTTCAAAATACGGCTTGGTAAAAGCAAACTGGGCATTGTTTGGGTTTTGCTTGAACCGATGATTGCAATGTCTTTAATGTCGATAATTTGGCTGGTTATTAAACGCAATACAATCGAAAATATCCATACTATGCTTTATTTAGGCAGCGGATTTATTGTTTTTCTAATTGTTCGTCGTGGCATCAACCCGATCCCGCAGGGTATTAAATCGAACTCATCTTTGTTGAATTACCCTGGTGTAAAACCGATTGATACGATATTTGCACGTTTCTTTCTTGAGATGTGGCTGCACAGTATTGCGAGTATTTTGTTATTTGCCACTCTGTTTTGGACCATTGGTGTCCACCCCACATTTCCTGATCCTCTTTTGGCGTTTAGGGCAATTGGCATTGCATTTATGCTGTCTCTGGGTATTGGCTTATTGCTTGGTATTTATGGGCAGTTTTATGAAAGCGTTACCAAAACGGTCAATATTCTCACCCAACCTTTGATGATTATGTCAGGTGTATTATATTCAATGAACGATCTACCGCAAAAAGCGCGCGAGGCATTGTCATGGAACCCTATCGTTCAGTTGATTTCAGCTTTTCGCCAAGGGGCTCTTGGTATTAAACCGTTTGAAGAATACGACCTTTCTTACCCTACGTATTTAAGTATATTTGTCTTAGGTATTGCTTTTGTCGCCTATTATGCAAATAGATTCAGGTTGATACAAAAATGATCCACCTCGAACATGTTTCTAAATATTATGCCACGCCGGGTGGGCGTCACTGGGTTTTAAATGATGTCACGCTGACCATCCCCGATGAAGCACGCATTGGCGTTTTGGGGCCAAATGGGGCTGGCAAATCCACACTCATGCGCCTATTTGCCGGAGTTGATGCCCCCAACAAGGGCAAAGTAACGCGCGCTGGTTCTATTTCATGGCCAATGGGATTGGCCCAAAGCATGCACGGATCATTAACCGGGAAAGAAAATGCCCGCTTTGCTTGCCATATTCAAGGTTTGGCCAGAGAAGATATAAAAACGACGGTTGAGGGCATTCAGAATTTTGCCGATATTGGCAAATATTTCCACATGCCTGTTCGCACATATTCATCTGGTATGAGAGCGCGTCTTAATTTTGCCATTGCTATGGCATTTGACTTTGATTGTTATATCATTGATGAATTAACAGCGGTTGGGGACAAAAAGTTTCGCGAAAAAAGCGCGGCAGCATTTCAAGGCAAACGTGAGAAATCCTCCTTTATTAAGGTGTCTCACAACATTGCCGAACTCAAAAAAGAATGTAATATGGGTTTGGTTTTGTTTAATGCAAAAGCTGTTTTATACCCCACTATTGCTGAAGCAATTGAGGTTTACGAAGAATTTCTCAATGATACAAAACCTAAAAAGAAATAAATAAACGACGTATTTCATTTTCTGCGGCGGGGAAGAATTAAATATGAAAAAAACAAAGTTTACAATGACAAGGATGCTCTTTCTACTTGTCTTTGTCCTTCCAGTTGCTGTTGTGAGTATTTATTACTACACATATGCTTCTGATAGATACGAGAGTACTGCATCTATTTACATCACCGAGGAGGCGTCACAATCGTCTCCATTTGACTTGACCTTACTTGGGATCACCAACACAGGGTCAGCACGCGACATTCTCGTTCTAAAAGCCTTTATTATGTCGCCGCAAATGCTCAAACTATTAGATGATGATTTGGATTTACGTAAGCATTTTTCAGATCCTAACATTGATTACATTTCACGATTGGCAAGTGATGCCTCAAAAGAAGAATTTCTAAATTATTATCTTTCTCGCATCACCGTAACCTTTGATGATGCGGCTCGGCTTTTAAGCCTATCCAGTCAGACTTTTGATCGAAAATTTTCCCAGAAAGTGCTCGACACCATTCTCAAGCACAGTCAGACGTTTATTGATAAATTGAATGAAAATATTTCATCTTCACAATTAAAGTTTTTTGAAGAAGAGGTTAAAAAGTCCGAAGATGCTTTGACCGCTGAAAAGACCAAACTTCGCGCCTTTCAAAAGAAGTATAAAATCATATCAACAAGTATTGCCACTAAAACGATTATGACCACAGTCTCGAGCTTGGAAAATCAACTTGCGGCTAAAAGGTCTCAGCTCACCTCGCGCTTAAGTGTGCTGTCAGAACAGGCCCCTGCGATCCGTCGGCTTCGCTCTGATATTGATGGATTAAAGACACAATTGGCTTCGGAAAATGCTCGCCTTACCAGTGAAACTGGCGATTCTTTAAGTGAATTAGATTCTCAATTCCAAGATATTAGACTGCTCATTGAGTATAAAACATTGCGCTATAAAGCCAATCTTGATGCCTATGAAAAAGCCAAAGCTGAAGCCGCGCGGCGATTAAAATTTTTAACAATCGTTGAACCGCCGACCGTGGCTGATGAAGCATTATACCCCAACCGGCCTTACATCATTATTACAACGGCTATTATTGCGTTGTTTCTCTACTTCATTTTATCAATTATGGTTGCAACAATTCGCGAGCACGCATAATTTTATAGCGACTTAGAGGCCTCACATTTCATGGATCATGCCGTTTTGGATATGCTGACACAGCCCCACCTTAAGGTGGGGTTGTGTTCTTCTGGCATTGCGCGCATGACCCCTCTTAATCAGTTTCTAAGACTTAATAACCCTTCTGTAAAAACGGTTCGCAGCGCCAGTGATTGTGACTTTTATCTTGGATGGGGACGTAAAAAATCTGGCCAAAACGCCGTTTCATTTGCCAAAAAAACAGGGGCAAAATTCCTCTTACTTGAAGATGGGTTTGTTCGATCCTATGCCCCGAAAAGTGTGAACGGTGAGCATCCTCTTGGGTTGATTCTCGATGATGAAGGCATTTACTATGATGCCCGCACGCCCTCTCGCTTAGAGCGGCTGATTGCCCAATCAGCACTCGACCCACAGGCAGAACAAAAGGGCAAGGCGATCATTGCAAGCATTCGTGAACACAAAATTTGTAAGTATAATAATTTTCAATCATTGAGCCCCTCAACTCGTGCGCTAATATCAAACGGGGGCGTATTGGTTGTTGATCAAACCTTTCAAGATCAGTCTATTATTGGGG
>JALXAQ010000240.1 GCA_026991885.1 Thiotrichaceae bacterium | reverse complement strand
GTATATTTGTAGGGTGCGTCCTACGCACCTTTTTCGCGTCAGGGTGCGTAGGACGCACCCTACAATAAGCGCGGAGCGTGGGAAACGAACTAATTGAGATACGACTCAACAATGCGAATAAATTTATCAGGATCAAAAGGCTTAGTGAGATAATCCATATTATCAATATCAACACTTTTTTGTTGAAATTGCTCCAGATCATAAGCAGCCGTTATAAAAACAATCGGCGTTTTTTCGGTTGCTTTCCGCGCTCGAATTGATTGAGCCGTTTCAAAACCGTTCATGCCTGGCATTTCTACATCAAGGAGAATCAAATCCACCTGCTCTTGATCGAGAATTTTTAAAGCACTTGTACCCGATTCTGCTTTTAAAATTTGCACTGGCGCGTCAATACTCTCTTTAATGAGAGCTTGCAAGCTAAAGAGATTATTTGGATGGTCATCAACCATTAATATCTTCATTTGTTCTGACATGTTGTTTTCCTATGTTAGTCCAAGATAAATCTTGGACTCCTACCAAAATATTCTCACCGATACAACCACACCCGTATCAGCGATAATAACTTATCCGTATCGACGGGCTTAGAAATATAATCATTGGCTCCCGCTTCAATACATTTTGCACGGTCGCCCTTCATGGCTTTCGCCGTCAGGGCAATAATGGGCAAATTTTTGTATCGTGGTTGTTCTCTGATTTTCTGCATGGCTTCGTAACCGTCCATCTCTGGCATCATAATATCCATTAAAACAATGGATATATCTTGATGCTCGTCCAACAACGCCAGGGCTTCTTTACCCGTATTCCCGACGATCACTTCCATGTTTTTATCCTCTAACACATTCATCAGTGCAAAGGTATTACGGACATCATCATCCACCATCAATACCTTTTTATTCGTCAGGAGAGTCTCTTTATCATGTATCATCCGTAGCATTTGCTGTTTTTCTTGGGGTAAATCGGCTTCTACCTGATGGAGAAACAGGGTAGCTTCGTCTAACAAACGTTCTGGCGATCTCACCGTCTTGAGCGTGAGAGTTGCCGCACATTTTTGTAATAACGCCTCCTCAGACGAGTTTAAGTCACGCTCTGCTGAAATAATCACCGGTATCCGGGAGAGACGCTCATCCTGGTAGAGTTGCTCAAGCAGTTCTAGCCCCTCTACATCAAGAATAATACAATCAAATGCGGTCTTTTTCAGATGCTCTAAGGCTTCCGCCTTTGTGAGAGCGACGGTGGTTTCGACATCACTCCCTCCAACTAATGCCACAATCTTTTGTTTTTGCGCTTGATTCTCGACAACGACCAATAATTTCTTCACAGTCTTAACCATAAACTGCTGAATCTCTTTGAAAGCATTTCCAAGTTGCTCCATGTTGACGGGTTTATGCAAATAACCAATCGCGCCCATCTGTTTGGCATCCCGCGTGTAGTCATCCTGGGCTGACATAAAATGCACCGGAATATGTCGCGTGTCCGGGTTATCCTTGAGCCTTTCCATGACGGTCCAGCCTGACATTTGAGGTAAATTAACATCGAGGATAATAGCATTAGGCTTATACTGCTCTGCCAATTGTAAAGCGATTTTACCATCCTCAGCCAGCAAATATTTAAAGTTCTTTTCCTGAGCCAAGTTTATGAGGATACGTGAAAATTTACGATCATCTTCAACAATTAAAATCAATTGATCCGCTGAGGTCAAATTGTCCCTATCATCAACTATCTCACTCTCACTCTCGCTTGGCATTTCTGCCACCTGTGTGGTTTGGTCCACCGGAGAGGGGGGGGGGGAATCATTGAGACTTTCAGGTATATAGAGCGTGAAAGTACTCCCCTTACCTTCTTCACTCTGCAATTGCAATTCTCCACCCAGCAGTTTGGCAAACTCGCGGGAGATAGAGAGTCCCAGTCCTGTCCCACCAAAACGCCGGTTAGTGCTACCATCGGCTTGCTGGAATGCTTTAAATACCACCTCTTGTTTGTCAGCCGGAATGCCTAAGCCAGTATCAGCCACGCTTATCGCTATAGCTGCATCCAAACATTTTATAGAGGAGACTTCTTCGTTGCTTAATGGACGCCGCATCGTCACTCTGATTTCGCCCTCAGCGGTAAATTTGAAGGCATTAGATAACAGGTTATTGATGATTTGTTTGAGTCGTTGATCATCGGTGTGTAAGACGGCTGGCATGTTTTCTTCAAGCTGGATATGGAAATCCAAGCCTTTATTTTCAGCGACATGACGGAATTTGTGTTCCAGCACAGTCACCAGGTTTGCCAATGACACTTCATCAATCTGGGCCTCCATTTTGCCCGCTTCAACTTTGGATAAATCAAGAATTTCGTTAATGAGTTTGAGCAAATCAGTCCCTGCACTGTGAATGGTTTGTGCATATTCCACTTGATCATCGCTCAAGTTGCCTTTTTTGTTAGTCGATAAGAGTTGGGCCAGAATCAGCAAACTGTTTAAAGGGGTGCGTAATTCATGGGACATATTCGCAAGAAATTCAGATTTGTATTGGCTTGCTAATTCCAATTCATGGGCTTTACTTTCAATCGCTGCATGGGCTTTTTCCATCTCAATCTGGTTTTCTTCCAGTGCCAAATTCTTTTGACGAATATCCTCTGCTTGCCGCTCCATCTCCTTGCTGTGCTCTTCCAGTTCCTCATTGACTTGGTGCAACTCCTCAGACTGACTTTGCAATTCCTCAGACTGGCTTTGCAGCTCTTCTGACTGATTTTGCAGTGCTTCATTCGACCGCTTAAGTTGTTCCTGTTGAAGTTGCATTTCTTGCTTTTGAGTTTCTAGCACTTCTGTTTGTTCCATGGTTTGTCTCAAGAGAACATGCAGTTGGCTGCGAGACTGGGCACTTTCCACCGCTATCCCAATATTCGGCATCACCCGTTCCAGAAAGTTCTGTTGAAGGGGAAACGGGGTTTTGGAAAATCCGATTTCAATAATACCTTTAACCGAGTCTTCAAACAAAAAAGGGATAATTTGGACATGCTGGGGTACTGCGATAGCTAGACTCGACTGAATAATGTAGCTGTGTTCATCTGGCGTATGGGTACGAGAGAGCATTTTTCCATCCAGAGCAGCTTGTCCAATCAATCCTTCACCAAACCAAAATTTATCGGGTCGATTGTCAGGGGTATAGCCATAACTAGCGATAACTTGCAAATAGGATTTTTGCTCAGCCTCAGAATCTTTTAGCAGATAAAACAATCCTACCTGCGCTTCCACGTAGTTCGTCAGAAAAGAGATGATTTTCTTTGCCAACGGTTCGAGTTCTATATCGCCACTCATCAGTCCATTTAATTGCGCCTGCCCACTTTTGAGCCAATCCGATTGTTTATTTTCCTCAGTGATTTTTTGCAATTGTTGAGTCATCTGATTAAGGGACTGTCCAAGTAAATCGTTTTCTCCTTTGATATCAATCTGAAAGCTATAGTCACCGGCGGCAATCGTTTTAGCAATCGTTGTAATGTTTCGCAACCGCTGGAGCATTTCAGAAAGCGCCTGTCCCAATTGATCTTGCTCTGAGAGCCGTTTTACGTTTTGGGAATAATCTCCGGCAACGATGGCGTTAGCTTGCGTTATAGTGTTTTTGAAGGCGTTTTTTAAGGTTCGGGTCGAACTGACCAACTCACCCATTTCATCTCTCATCCTATAGTCAATGTCTTTTTCGACGATTTCACCTTGAGCGAGAGTTTTTAAATGCTTATTCATCTGCAACAAGGGGGTTGTCAAACGCTTGCTCAAGCTGAGGATCACAAAAAATGTGATAAGCGCCACTATTAGCACGATAATAGCAAGCCACTCTTCAAGTTGCCTGATTGCTTGAAAAGCTTCCGCTTCATTAATCTCAGCAATCACAGCCCAGGTTGTTTCACCCACCTTTAAGGGCGTATAGGCAGAAAGAACGGCTACACCACGGTAATCTTGAATAATTTTTTGACCCGATTCACCAGCAGAAAACACGGCGCGGGTGGCTTCTGTATCTACCATGCCCTGAGCGGGATTAGCAAAAGAAGCGATTATCGAATGCGTTTCTGGAGCAAGAAAAGAGTTAGAACGCATAAGCTTATCGCTGCCGACGAGATAAGTTTCGCCGGTTTCACCCATGCCGGTACGTTCCTGCATAATTTTAGTTATCTTTTTATCATTTAACTGTAAAGCGACCACCATTTCAACTTTGTCATTGTGAATTAGGGGTTTGGCGATAAAAATAGCGGGTTCATTGTTGCTGGGAGCGTAAGGCGCGAAATCACTTATACCATAGGACTTGGTTTGTAAAACTTTTTTGATCAGTTGGCCCAATTCAGAATCGGCATACTGGCCACTTATGATATTCGTGCCATAGTCTGCTTCATGCTTAACCGTGTAAAAAATCTTTCCTTTGGGATGGATTAGAAAGAGATCATAGTAATCATACTCGCGAATATATTTAGCGAAAAAGTCCGCTTGCTCTCCAAGCTCTTTTTGCGTGACATTCTCCTGCATATCTACAAGCACATTGATGTCACTTCGGCCTTCATCAAAAAAAGCCTCAAGTTGTGCCTTTTTTATTTTCAGTACACTTTCAAGATGATTAAACGCTTGTCTTTCTAGCGCATCTTTACTGTTGAGCAAGGAAAAAGTCCCGATAATAATAGCGGGAATTAAAGCGATTGCCAGTGCTATGACTAGCACTTTGGTACGGATTTTCAAGTTGTTAAAACTCATTATTTATCCTCAGTTATCAGTTTTTAACCTATTTTTCTGTCTGAATCAGAATTTCCAGAATTTGAGAATTTTCAGAATAAATACTTAATTATTTTAGGTTTTATTCTGTTAATTCAAAAATTCTGAAAATTCTGATTCAGACAATAAAAGAGCCATTGTCATTTTTTCCGCTATATTGTCATTTTTTCCCCTCCTTTATTTTGGGTTTTAGCACTTGGTTGATCATGTCTAGTAATTGTTTGCTCTCCAAGCCAATTTTTTGAATTTCTGGCAAACAGTTGTTATAACCTAAACTGAGGATATTTTCCTCAAGTGTTTTGTTAAAACCGATAATCGCCTTGAACGAGCTATCTATTTCAGAAATCAGATAATCTACTTGTTTAAGAACATTGCCCTCTTGTGTAGACACTTTTGAGCCTTCAGTTTTAGCACCCTGCTCTTGTTGCTGATTCAGGTTATATCGATCTCCATGTTCGATGAAGCGTAAATAGGTTTGAATTTTATGGATGAATTTATCACTATCAATAGGTTTGGTTAGATAATCAACGGCCCCAAGGTCATAACCCTTTTTCCGAAATTCGTTCGACTTATAAGCCGCTGTCAAAAAAACAATCGGAATATCTCGCGTTTTCGTCCGCGATTGGATCATTTTAGCTGTTTCAAAACCATCCATTTGGGGCATTTGTATATCAAGGATAATCAAATCTACTATCTGTCTCATCAGGAAACTTAAAGCACTTAGACCCGATTGTTCTTGAAACACAGTAATATTATCAATATCTTGCGTCAGAATGGCTTTTAAACTCGTTAGATTATTTTTATTGTCATCGACAATAAGAATCTTAAAGGGTGTTAGTCTTGGCATTTATAAGCTCCGAGTTAGAAGTTTGCTTGTGTTTGTTCGATCAGGCAAAAATAATACCAATTTTTCAAAAAAAACTGATATTGGAGTCCAAAGCTTTAGCTTTGGATTGTATTTTTTCCATTTCATAATTGATTTCCAAAGGTGCCGAATATGTCATAAGTTGCTTTTAAATAATTGATTTAATTGCTTTAATCATTAAACGCGCCAAAGGGCAACCACAAGGGATTGCCTTCCTCGGCAAAAGTTTTCGCGCGCAGCGCGAAAACTTTTGCCGAGGAAACAAAACCTCTGCTGTAGGGGCAATCCTTTATGGTTGCCCTTGTTCTTCATCGCAAACTTGGTGCATTTTTTTCCCGTACCATAAGCTTCCTGTTGCCGCCCACAAGTCACCTTAATCCCTTCAACGTCTTCCCCTTCATTGAAATTCCTCGCCTATTCGCAACCGACTCTCCACCAATCCTTTGCGACTGACAGCCGATTGTATTTTGACCGTTAAACCTTGATTGCGGATATCTTGTTTCAAGTTTTCCAAGGCTTGCAAATTCGCTACTTCTAATTGTAGATCAAAACGCCCTTGACGATAATCAATATGTTTAAGATTAAAACCTGGCGTGCGCGAGAGCGGTGTACTGATCTTATTTAAGAGAGATAAAAAATTATCATCTTGTGCGCGGCGCCCTTGTTGGGCAGCTAAGGCTTTTAAGCGTTGCTCCATTTGGACGCGCGGATTGACAATTTTACGCGCCTCTGGAAATGTGTCACGGAATATTTTCTCAATTTGCCGGTTTAATGCTTGACGTTGTTGGCTCAATTGTTGATATTCTATCCATTGCTTTCCGATATCTACCCCTCCCCAGAGTAGTAATAAAAAAACAGTCAGTCGCCATGGACGCAATAGGCTTGCTATTTTATCTTGGGGGCGGTAGTCTCCTTGTAATAAATTCAAAGGCTGATTTTCAATCAAGCCTTGTGCCAGCCAAGCTAATATGCCTTGTTTTTGTCTTTTTTCTATCACAGCAATGCCCTGTAAATCGCTCAACGCCCTCCCCCGATTTGCCATGTCACTAAAGACGGTTATTTGTTGTGGGGCATCTAAGGCGGGATCAAAGCAGTCTAATTCAATGGCAAAGCCGGCGTACAAGTCGGTGCGTACTAATACGATGTTATTAAGGTATAATACGCCCCATCCTTCGGCAGGTTTGGGCACGGCGAGCATGTCTGGTATGAGTGCCGCTGGCGTGATCCCTACGGCATTTAATTGTTCTATATAGGCATCCATTTTTCTACGGGCAATCACAGCGACAGGGATATTGCCCTGTGTTCGTTTTCCCAGCGCAAAGTGCAAATTTTCCACATCTTCTGCCAATTGATCTTCTAGGGCGTAGGGCACCGCTTGTATAATTTTTTGCTGTTGTTTGCTAGAAATGTTGGTCTGTGTCAATAGGACATCAGTACCGGGTATCAATACTATCGGTTGCTGGTGTTGGCGTGGAACGGTGTCTAGGGGGACGTGTGTGGCACTATCTATGATTGAGCCTGTGGCATCAAAAGTCGCCCAATTGACTTGATTATCAGGCTGTAGGTGAATTAGCAAGGTATGGCGCATAAATATAAATTTTGTCGAACTATAAAGACCTCAGAGGTTTTCAAAACCTCTGAGGTCTGGGCCAAGATTATTCAGTCTTTTCTGCTGGCGTGGCACAAGTTGAGAGTCCAAACGGCAAATAGGCGGGACAAACACCAATTATGGCAGTCAATAGGGGCACTAAACCAACCGCTCCCCACCAACTTTCAAAATAGACGCCTGCCCCAATAATACCTAAACCGACGATCACTCGAAAGATTTTATCTCCAGTACCTACATTGGCTTTCATTTTAGTGTCCTCATAATTATAAATTAACAGGATTAATTATAAGAATAAGTTAAGATAAATCAAGTGTATTAGGGTATCAGGGCGGTTTGATGTTTTTAAATGATAAAAAATAGTCTACAATGAATATTGTTATAGTATGATTACACTTAAAACAGGAGCATTTATTCATGTTAAAAAAACAACAAGGCTTTAGTTTGATGGAGCTATTGATTGTGATGGTCATCCTTGGCATGTTAGCCGGGATAGTGGGTCCAACACTTTGGAAAAAACTGGGCGGTGCCAAGCGCAGTACCGCCGCAACACAAATCGCTAATATTGAAACCACCTTAGACCAATATCGCTTAGATATGTTTAAGTACCCTTCTAGCCTAGAAGAATTGGTTAAGACAAGTTCAAATGACCCAAAATGGCAGGGTCCTTACTTGAAAAAAGGCTTACCAAAAGATCCTTGGGGTAATGAGTATCAATATCGGAAACCTGGGCGTGAGGGGCGTGATTATGATCTCTATTCCTTTGGTGCAGATGGTCAGGAAGGGGGCGAAGATGAGAATGCCGATATTGTTAATTGGCAAACCAATCAATAAACGGAAGCTTTCTGGATTCTCGCTGCTAGAAATACTTCTCGTCATGGCAATTATTGCGATGGCAGTGGGCGTGGTTATTCCACGTATCGGCAGCACTGAAGTGACTTTTCTTAAAGCACAAGTACGTGAAACGGTGGCGAAGCTGAGGTACACTCGCCGCTCCGCGCTTGTCGAAGGCAAACAGAAAGTCGCCACTTTTAACCAAAACCAAAAAAAGGAAGGTGAGGAAGGAGAGGAAGGAGAGGTGGGGGATAAGGAGGGTGAGCAGGGTGAAGTTTATCAAATCACTTTTTATCCCGAAGGCGGTAGTAGTGGCGGAGAAATCATTTTGACTCATTTGGAGCATAAAGCCAAAATCACTGTTAATCCGATCACGGGCAAAATTGAGTCAGAGATTTTGTATGAATAAACAAACGGGATTTAGCTTACTTGAAGTCCTCGTCGCAATGGCGATAGTCGGCATGGTTTTAGGCACCGTCTTTGGCTTATTGGCAGGGACTAAACGCTTGGCTTTTAAAGCCGTGGATAACATTGAGCGGACAGTCTTTTTACGCTCAGCACTTAACGCCGCCCAAATCCTTAAAGAGCCTGACTATCCAGAATTACCAGAACGCTATAAAAAAAGTGTAGAATTGAGTACCGACGAAGTTTTAGAAAAACCAGAACGTCAAACGCGCCCCATGCGACTGGCATTAGAGCCTTACACATGGCGTGATGATGCGACAGGTATAGAATTGACCTCGGTACGCTTGATCAAACTGGACACGGCGCAATAAATTGAAAAAATCATTCACAAACGGTTTTACGCTGCTGGAGTTATTGATTGCACTCACATTGTCAGCACTCATCATGTTGATGCTGGCAATGGGTATGAATCTGGTACTCAAAGAGTGGACACGCTCCAGTAATCGGCTTGATGAAAGTTTAGATAAAGCTCTGGTTTTATTACAAATTGAACGCTCTTTAGAGGGTGCTTTTCCACATACTTACAGGGATCGTGACGAAAACAAAAAATACATTTTTTTTGAAGGCGAAGAAGACAAAATAGCTTGGGTATCGACCGTCTCACCAGGACGACAACCCGGATTTATGGCTTGGCAATTGAGCGATGAAGAAAGCGGCGTAGAAATTCGCATTGTGCCCGCCCTGGCAGGCGATCCAACTGAGCGCTTAGAAAAACATGCAACGACAATAAGCGCGTTGGAAGGCTATAAAGCTTATTTTGAATATTTGTATCTTGATGAAAAATTTGAAGAAGATACGGAATGGCTCAAAAAATGGTCAGCCAAAGAACGGCAAGGATTGCCTCATGCCGTGCGTGTGCGTTTAGAAAGTGAGGCGAAACAGTCTCTCGAAATTGTCGCGGTGATTGAGGCGCATCAGCATCACAGGATTCGGCCTGTTAAACCTTAAACTATTGACGTTTTTGAGCCATGATTTTAAATCAGCGGAAATTGAGCCGCATAGCGACTTATCCACTCCGTCGCCGCATCCTCAATACTTAATTTCCGTCCTTGCTGCTGAAGCCTTTTTCGATAATCTTCGATTTGACAAACTTGCTCTACCATGCGTATCTTAAAAACGTCATTAGGCTCTAAAATTTCAACCCCTATCTCAAAGCGTGTTGTTTTTTTGTGACACCAAACCACACGGCCAGTCGTTTTAAAGCTAGGATCAACCTGTGGGATGCGAAAACCAATGATTGTGCCGGGTTGCCAATTTCTAGTTGACTTAAAGGCAATTCCACCTAAACTTATATTTTTCAATGGTTTTTTATATTCTCCGCAGGATTTGACCACGCACCATAATTCTATCGGAATATCGGTGGGATGTCTGATAAATTGTCTCTTTTTTTTCATCAATTTTCCAAGATAAATCTTGGACTCCTTTTATACCATAAGCTACTTACTACCCAAAGGAAAAAATAAATTATGGGATTTTTAGCGGGCAAGCGAGCCCTGATTGTCGGCTTAGCGAGTAATCGCTCAATTGCTTGGGGAGTTGCCCAAGCCATGCAACGTGAAGGGGCCGAATTAGCCTTTACCTATCAAAATGACAAACTCCGCGATCGGGTGACCAAAATGGCGAGCCAATTTGGCTCTGACATTACTTTACCCTGTGATGTCGGCAGCGATGAGCAAATTCAAGCCGTGTTTGACGATTTGAAAAAATCTTGGGATGGCTTAGATATTATTATTCATGCCGTCGCCTTTGCACCGCGAGAGGAATTAGAGGGTGCCTATTTAGATAATGCCACTCGTGAAGGTTTTAAAATAGCGCACGACATTAGTTCTTATAGCTTTTCCGCCTTAGCACAGGCAGGACGTAGCATGATGCAAGACCGCAATGCGGCCTTGTTGAGCCTGAGCTATCTCGGCGCAATACGTGCAATGCCTAATTACAATGTGATGGGGCTCGCTAAAGCCAGCTTAGAAGCCAATATACGCTACCTTGCTTATAGTTTAGGACCAGAGGGGATTCGCGTCAATGGCATTTCTGCGGGACCCATACGCACTTTAGCGGCATCAGGCATTGCCGATTTTCGCACTATGCTAAAGACTTTTGAAAAAAATACCCCCTTACGACGCAATGTGACGACTGAAGAAGTTGGCAATGCTGCCGCTTTTCTCTGCTCTGACTTAGCCTCCGCGATTACGGGCGAAATTACTTATGTTGATTGCGGGTATAATATACTTGGCATGTTTTAATTGTTCTCGTTCCCACGCTCTGCGTGGGAATGCCTGCTTCGACGCTCTGCGGTGCGCGACGCTCCGCGTCGCTACAGGCATTCCCACGCAGAGCGTGGGAACGAGAGAAAAAAGGAGAATAAAATTTTGACACCTGACGAAAAAAAACAGCAAGTCGCTAAAGCGGCT
>JALXAQ010000239.1:1129-3324 GCA_026991885.1 Thiotrichaceae bacterium | reverse complement strand
TAATAGGACATGTGTTGTTGGGAATTACTAAAAAGATATGCGATTATGCCCGAATTTTCTGATTCAACAATGGCTAACACCAATACTATGCAAAAAAATAGGCAAAAATTTGACAGTATTACGCATTTTATTCAAACGGGTGGTTTTGAGTACCGTGTTTTTGAAATGGGGCGCAAAATTTTACCCTTGTCAAAAGATCTTTTCCAGCAAATAGAAAATCAGCAAGTGCTTTATCCTTATCCTTTTCAGCAAAAAGCCTGGTTGGCTGTATTAATTTGGCAACCCGGAAAAGAATCAGAAGCGGTTATCTGGTTTTTGCAGTTTCCTGTTGATGAACTGGGTTATTTAAAGCAAGAAGCACGTGATGCCTTTTTGATTGACTTGCTAGAGCAGGCAGGTAAAAACATTCAGGCTAAGCAAAAAGGCAATAAGATTCTGGATGGACTGGGTGAGTCGTCGTTTGCTTTTAAGCCCCGTGAAGATCGTTTAGCGATGATTCATGCTCTGGCAAGTAAAGCGTTGGGGCAGCGTGTATCGCATTATTATCAAGCTACCCGTGAGTATTTATTGGGCACTTTAGGCTATGATCAATGGCCTTTTTTGGGTGTGCAAGGTATTGCTGATGTGGTTGTACGTTTGGATGAGGAAGATAATGAAACTCTTTTGATAAAGGCGGTATCCAGAATGCCAGGCGTGCCTCTAGAGAATTTTGCGAATGCGCTGGAATACGCTGCTCTGAATGATTTATTAGCAGAAGCTGTCCTAAAACAATTGGCTAAAGTACTTATTGGTGAGCGAGAAAAAAATCCTAGAGATGATGTCAGGCTGGTTGCTGCTTTGTTGAGTGCCTTGTCAGCAAGCAATTCGCAAAAACTTAGGCAAAAAATATTGCATGAGGTTTTACAGTCTTCTTTCTCTAGGCGAATAGAGGTGCTTGCGGTTATTTCTGGACGTTTTTGGAATGATTTGAGATCAAAAGGCTTGTTGAGTGAGTTTCTTGGAAAACTTGTAGCCCAGGAGCAATTTGCATTTAATGCGATTGTAACTGATTTAATGATGATCCCTGGAATGAAGGAACCCGTTATGGATGTTTTGAGAAGTCCTTCGCGAGGTGAGGATTTGGCTGAAAAGTTTGGGGCGTTTATGCAGCAGATTCGTGATCCTTTAACATAATAATCGTATGTCGACAGATTTTCTATCGACATACGATATCTTTTAAATGGCAATGATTAGTTAATAATCGCTTCTTTGGCCTTGTCTGCTTTTTCCTTGATGGATTCTACAGCACTATCTTTCATATCAGTGGCTTTTTCCATTGCAGAATGCGCGGCATCTTTAGTGGCATCAACAGCCTCGCCCGCTTTTTCCTTGATAGCTTCTGCAGCATTATCTTTCATATCGGTGGCCTTTTCCATAGCGGAATGAGCAGCATCTTTGGTCGCATCAACCGCGTTACCTGTTTTTTCTTTAATGGTATCCACTGTATTTTTAGCTTTGCCCATCATGCTGTCTTTGATGTTGCTAGCTGCTTCTTTGGCTGATTCAACGGCATCTTTTGCAGCGTCTTTAGCTTTATCCATGGCATCGTTTGTAGTTTGTGATGTAGTATCAGTTGCTTTTTCTACGGCTTTATCGGATTTGTCGTCACTACATGCTGATAGTGCGATAGATGTAATCAGTGCTGCTAATATAATTCGAAATTTCATTTTTGGTCTCCTTCCAGGAATAATGAATTGATTTAAAATATTGTGTTCTATAAAAGGGGTATCTCGTTATACAAGACAGGATGGCTATTTATTAGTTCCTGCCATAGCGTGTAAAATCGTGGTGCGCTAATATAGCAAAATTAATTGGAATGGGTGGGTTAAATTAAATTTAAGTGAAAATAAAACAAGGACATAGCTTAGAAAATGTTATCAGAATCGTCAGAAAAATTCATGCGCCCAATACGTAGCTTTGTGCTTCGGCAGGGTAGGCTTACTAAAGGGCAAGAGCAGGCACTGGATAAGCTTTGGCCAATCTATGGTATTGAGCAAAATAATACCCTTTTAGACATGGGGTCTTTGTTTGAAAATCAGAAAGCCCCAGTTACTCTGGAAATAGGTTTTGGTGATGGAATGTCGTTGGCATCAATGGCTAAAAAAGCACCTGATAAGAATTTCATAGGTATTGAGGTGCATCGTCCTGGTGTGGGT
>JALXAQ010000239.1:0-1119 GCA_026991885.1 Thiotrichaceae bacterium | reverse complement strand
TTGAAATTATCAAATCGCGTATCCCGGAGGCATCATTAGATCGTGTTCAATTGTTTTTTCCTGATCCGTGGCATAAGAAGCGCCACAACAAGCGGCGTATTGTACAGCCAGGTTTTGTGTCATTGATTGCCTCACGTCTCAGGGTAGGAGGAGTCTTTCATTTGGCAACGGATTGGGAGCCTTATGCAGAACATATGGCTGAAGTGATGGAGGCGCATGAGGATTTTATTTCAATGTCGGATACGCCTTTTGCTGTGAAGCCAGAATCTCGTCCGACAACCAAGTTTGAACGACGAGGGTTAAAACTTGGGCATGGTGTATGGGATTTACTTTATGAAAAAACCGGGTCGAACGTCTGATCATTAAAATTATTATAAATACAGTGAAAATTATGTGTTTAACAGTTGACACTGATAATCGAATGCCGCAAAATTGCGCGCTTGTTTTTGGAGGGGTTCCCGAGTGGCCAAAGGGAGCAGATTGTAAATCTGCCGCGTAAGCTTCGATGGTTCGAATCCGTCCCCCTCCACCATTTTGCGGGTGTCGTATAGTGGTAATACCTCAGCCTTCCAAGCTGATGCTGCGAGTTCGATTCTCGCCACCCGCTCCATTTTTATTAGAGCTGCATGAGTTACTTGTATGCTCATATAGCTCAGTTGGTAGAGCGCGTCCTTGGTAAGGACGAGGTCACCGGTTCAAATCCGGTTATGAGCTCCATATTTTCAACACCTGTATTTAAAGTGATATGTGGTATGTGTGTTGTTTTTTGAATTAATTAGTTTTTACATAGGGTATTTGTCATGTCCAAAGAAAAATTTGAACGTAATAAACCCCACGTCAACGTGGGCACAATTGGTCACGTAGACCATGGAAAAACCACACTAACTGCTGCGCTAACGAAAGTTATGGCGGAGAAGATGGGTGGTGAAGTTAAAGCATTCGATGAAATCGATAATGCGCCGGAAGAAAAGGCGCGTGGTATAACCATTGCAACTTCACACGTAGAATATGAATCTGATACGCGTCACTACGCACACGTAGACTGTCCAGGTCACGCCGACTATGTTAAAAACATGATCACGGGTGCGGCACAAATGGATGGTGCGATACTGGTAGTAT